>JAQGMY010000166.1 GCA_028292105.1 Ramlibacter sp. | reverse complement strand
AGGATCAGCTCCCCCGCGTCACCGGCACCGGCGCGTCCGCGCCATACGCGCCGTACTTGCCCAGCTCCCATTTCGCGATCGCGTTGCGGTGCACTTCGTCCGGGCCGTCGGCGAAGCGCAGCGTGCGTGCATTGGCATAAGCGGACGCCAGCGGGAAGTCGTCGGATACGCCGCCGCCGCCGTGCGCCTGCATCGCCCAGTCGATCACCTGGCAGGCCATCGTCGGCGCCACCACCTTGATCATCGCGATCTCGGTGCGGGCGACCTTGTTGCCGGCCATGTCCATGATCCATGCCGCCTTGAGCGTGAGCAGGCGCGCCATGTCGATCTTGCAGCGGGCTTCGGCGATGCGTTCCTGCGTGACGGTCTGTTGCGCCACCGTCTTGCCGAAAGCGGTGCGCGCCAGCGAGCGGCGGCACATCAGCTCGAGAGAGCGCTCGGCCAGGCCGACCAGGCGCATGCAATGGTGGATGCGTCCGGGGCCGAGGCGGCCCTGGGCGATCTCGAAGCCGCGGCCTTCGCCCAGCAGGATGTTGCCCGCCGGCACCTTCACGTTGTCGAAGTACATCTCGACGTGGCCGTGCGGCGCGTCGTCGTAGCCGAACACGGTCAGGGGCCGGACGATGCGGATGCCGGGCGTTTCCGCCGGCACCACGATCATGCTTTGCTGCGAATGGCGCGGTGCTTCCGGATCGGTCTTGCCCATCGTGATGAAGACCTTGCAGCGCGGGTCCGCCGCGCCCGAGATCCACCACTTGTGCCCGTTGATCACGTAGTTGTCGCCCTGGCGCTCGATGCGGGTGGCGATGTTGGTGGCGTCGGAGGAAGCGACCTCGGGCTCCGTCATCGCGAAGGCGGAGCGGATCTCGCCGTTCAGCAAGGGCTTCAGCCAGCGGTCCTTGATCTCGCTGGAGCCGTAGCGCGCGATCGTCTCCATGTTGCCGGTGTCGGGCGCCGAGCAGTTGAATACCTCGCTGGACCAGGGCACGCGCCCCATGATTTCCGCCAGCGGGGCGTATTCCTGGTTCGTCAGGCCCGCGCCGGTGTAGCCCGAGGCTTCGGCCGTGTCCACCGGAAGGAACAGGTTCCACAGGCCAGCGGCCCGCGCCTTCGGCTTCAGCTCCTCGATGACAGGCAGCGGCGTCCAGCGCTTGCCGGCTTCCGTGTTGGACTGCAGCTGCTGCTTGTACGTCTTCTCGTTGGGGTAGACGTACTCGTCCATGAACCGCTGCAGGCGCGCCTGGAGTTCCTTGGTCTTGTCGGAATAGTCGAAGTCCATGCGTATCTCCTCAAAAAATGCTTCACGCCTTCTGGGCGAAGGTCCAGGCCAGCTCGGCCATCGGGCGCGCGGTCTTGCCGGACGCCGCAGCTTGTGCGCTGGAGGCGGTTCCCGCTTCCACCCGCTTGGCGATGCCTTGCAGGATCGCGGCGATGCGGAACATGTTGTAGGCCATGTAGAAATTCCAGTCGGCCTTCAGGTCGGCCACGGTCGACAGGCCGGTGCGGTCGCAGTAGCGGCGGATGTAGTCGTCTTCGGTGGGAATGCCGAGCGCCGCATGATCGAGCCCGCCGATGCCGCGCCCGATCGAGTGCGGCACGTGCCAGGCCATGCAGTGATAGCTGAAATCTGCCAGCGGGTGGCCCAGCGTCGACAGCTCCCAGTCCAGCACCGCCAGCACGCGCGGGGCGCTGGCGTCGAACATCAGGTTGTCGAGCCGGTAGTCGCCGTGCACGATGGAGACCTTGCCCTCGTCGCGCGCCGCCGCGGGGATGTGCGCGGGCAGCCATTCGACCAACTGCTCCATCTCCGGGATCGGCTGGCTCATGGGCCCGGCGCCGTCGGTGGAGGCCTTGTATTGCTTGGTCCAGCGGCCGATCTGGCGGTCGAAGTAGTTGCCCGGCTTGCCGTAGCCGGCGAGGCCGCGGTCGGCGAACTTCACCGTGTGCAGCGCCGAGATCACCCGGTTCATCTCGTCGTAGAGGGCGCCGCGCTCGGCATTCGTCTGGGCCGGCAGGGACTGGTCCCACAGCACGCGCCCCTGCACGAACTCCATGATGTAGAACGCACGGCCTATCACCGACTCGTCCTCGCACAGGCAGTACATGCGCGGCACCGGCACGTCCGTGCCCTGCAAGCCGCTCATCACGGCGAACTCGCGTTCCACCGCGTGCGCGGACGGCAGCAGCTTGGCCACCGGGCCCGGCTTGGCGCGCATGACATAGCTGCGCGCCGGCGTGGTCAGCTTGTAGGTCGGGTTGGACTGGCCGCCCTTGAACAGCTCCAGCGTCAGCGGGCCGGCGAAGCCTGCGAGGTTCTTCTGCAGCCAGCCCGTGAGCGCGCCGATGTCGATCGCGTGCTTGTCGGAGACCGGCCCGGTGCCGATGAAATGGTCGTAGTTGTCGGTGCTCATCGTGCTAGTTTTCCGCCTCGACGATCTTCATCAATGCTTCGCGGTTGCGAACCACCAGCCCGCCCGGCTCGATGCGGATCACTTCCTCGCGCTCCATCTGCTTCAATTCCTGGTTGACGCGCTGGCGCGAAGCCCCGAGCAGGTGGGCGAGTTCCTCCTGCGCCAGGTGCAGGCCGATGCGGATCTCGCGCCCGTCCTGCAGCGAGGGAACGCCGTAGCTGCGCACCAGGTGCGCCAGCTGCTTGGCCAGCCGGGCGCGCAAGGGCAGGGTGTTGAGGTCTTCCACCAGCCCGAACAGCTGGCGGATGCGGCGCGCGTGCAGGCGCAGCAGCGCCTCGTACAGTTCGACATGCTGGGTCAGGATCTTGCGCAGGTCGGCCACCGTCACCTGCAACAACGTGGTGTCGCTGTGCGCATAGGCGTCGTGCGTGCGCCGCTCGCCGTCGAAGATCGCCACGTCCCCGAACCAGACGCCCGGCTCCACATAGGACAGCGTCACCTGCTTGCCCGTGATCGACGTGGAGCTGACCCGCACCGACCCGCGGGCCACCGCCGTCCACGCCTCGGCCGGGTCGCCGCGCGCGCAGATGAGCTCGCCGTCCTTGTACCGTTTGACGAAAGCGCATCGGAGGATGTCGTGCCGCAGCGAGGGTGAGAGTGAGGAGAACCAGCGCCCATTGTTGATGGACGCGCGTTCCTCGATGGTAAGAATGGGGTCGTCCATGCTCTGTCTTCTGAGTGACTGGCTTGGCCCGGATTGTCGCGTGCGGGACCGCCGGCCCGCTCAGGGTTGTCACCTGAGCGTCGCCAGCTTGCGCTTCACGAGTAGCGCGGCGGCTGTTTGGCGAGAAAGGCTTCGATGCCGATGCCGCCGTTCGCATGGTGCAGGTTGCGCACGAAGTGTTCGCGTTCGCTGGCGAGCTGCTGCGCCAGCGTCGCGCCGGCAGCGTCGTTGAGCAACTCCTTGATGCTCGCCAGGGTGTTGGGCGCGCGCTCGTTCAGGCGGGCCGCCAGCGCCATCGCTTCGTCCAGCGCGGCGCCGGCAGCGGTGACGCGATTGACCACCCCCAGCTGGTGCAGCCGGGCGGCGCCGATGCGTTCCCCGCAAAGCAGCAGCTCGCTCACCAACTGGCGCGGCAGCGCCTGCGCCAGGCTCCAGGTCGCGCCGCCATCCGGGGAGAGCGCGACGCTGCTGTAGGCCATGACGAAGATGGCGTTGTCGGCGGCGACGATGAAGTCACAGGCCAGCGCCAGCGAGAAGCCGGCGCCTGCGGCCGCGCCTTCGACCGCGGCGATCACCGGTTTGGGGAAAGTGCGGATCGCCTCGATCCAGCCGTGCAGGCCCTCGATGGACTGCGCCTGCACCTCGGGCGGCTTGCGCCGGTTTTCCAGCAAGCGCTGCAGGTTGCCCCCGGCGCAGAAGGTGCTGCCGGCACCGGTGATCACCACGCTGCCGACCTCCGGGTTGCTGTCGGCGGCGTTGAGCGCCTCGACGCCGGCCGCGTACATCCCGGGCCCGAGGGCGTTGCGGTGGTCGGGGTTGCTGAGGGTCAGCACCATGGTGCGGCCATGGCTGGCGCTCTTGAGTTCGGCCGGCATGTTCAAGCCTCTGGTTGCATCAACGAAAGGCCGATGGCGCCGCGCCGGCGCAGCCACGGGCTGGGGCGATAGCGCGGATCCCCATAGACCGTGCCGAGGTTGAACAGCACCTCCAGGATATTGGTCGGGCCCCACCGGTCGCCCATCGCCAGCGGCCCCAGCGGGTACGCCAGGCCGAGGGTGACGGCGGTCTCCAGGTCCTGCGGCGTGCAGATGCGCTGCTGGCAGATGTCCGCGGCGATGTTGACGATGGTGGCGACCACGCGCTGGGTGACGAAGCCGCCCGAGTCGCGGATGACGCTCACGGGCTTGCCGTCACGCGCGAACAGGGCGTGGGCCGCGTCGCGCATGTCGCTGCGCGTGGCCGGGTTGGTGGCCAGCACGCGGCGCCGGGTCGCGGCATCTTCGATCAGCAGGTCGATGCCGATGGTGCGGGCGGGATCCAGCCGCTCGACCACGGCGACCGTCGTCACGTCGAAGCCCAGGGGGGCCACCAGGCACAAGGCCTGCATGGAGGGCGATTGCCCGGTCTCCACCGTCGCCCCGAGCTCCTTGAGCAGCTGGATCAACTCCGAGCGGCGAGCGGCCCGGGTCGACACCCAGACCGGCGGCAACTCCGCCACTTGCGGCACCGGCGGCTCCGCCGGGACCTGCGCCTTGCCTTCGACATAGGGGTAGAAGCCGTCGCCCGTCTTGCGTCCCAGCACGCCGCCGGCGACGCGCTGCGCCGCGATCGCGCTCGGGCGATAGCGCGGCTCCTCGTAGTACTGGCGGTACACCGACTCCATGACCGGGTGCGACACGTCGAGCCCGGTCAGGTCCATCAATTCGAACGGCCCCAGCTTGAAGCCGACCTGGTCGCGCAGGATGCGGTCGATCGTGGCGAAATCCGCCACACCTTCGCTGACGATCCGCAGGGCCTCGGTGTTGTAACCGCGCCCGGCGTGATTGACGATGAAGCCGGGCGTGTCCTGCGCCTGCACCGGCGTGTGTCCCATCTGCCGTGCATACGCGCTCAGCCCTTCACATACGGCCGGGTCCGTCTTCAGTCCGGCGATCACCTCCACCACCTTCATCAGGGGCACCGGGTTGAAGAAGTGGTAGCCCGCCACGCGCTGCGGCCGTTCCAGCCCGGCGGCAATGGCGGTGACGGACAGGGAAGAGGTGTTGGTCGCCAGCACGGCTTGCGGCGACACGATGGCTTCCAGCGCGGCAAACAGGGCCTTCTTCACGTCCAGCCGCTCGACCACGGCCTCCACCACCAGATCGCAGTCGGCGAGGTCCTGCAGGCTGGAGGCCACCTGCAGGCGCTGCCGGGCGGCCTGCACGGCCGCTTCGTCCATCCGCCCTTTTTCGCGCATCCGGTCCCATTGGGCGCCGACTTCCTGCACGGCCCGCTCCGCGGCCCCGGGTTGGGTGTCGTAAATGCGAACCACGCTGCCCGCCTGCGCGGCGATCTGCGCGATGCCACGGCCCATGGCACCGGCTCCGGCGACGCCTGTTGTCTTGTATCGAGTCTCCATCCGGCGATTATCCGTTGGGCGCGCGAGCCATTTTTCGCACTTTCCTTTTGCAGCTCGGCCGCGCATGCCTAAAATGCCCTACTTGATGTTGCACAAAGTTACCTACCGCGCCTTGGCGATCGCTGCATGCGGCGGGCTGCTGGCCTGCGACGCATCCGCCCTCAGCCTGGGGCGCGCCCGTGGGGCCGTCCTGCTGGGGCGTCCGCTGGAAATCACGGTCCCGGTCACCCTGGACCGGCAGGAAACCGACGTGCCGTGCGTGGCGGCGGACCTGTTCTATGGCGAGCAGAAGGTCGGCCGCCCGCCCAGCATCCAGTGGGAGCCCGGCGCCGGCGTGCAGGGCAACCTGCGGATCATCTCCGCCGTTCCGGTCGACGAGCCGATGGTCATCGTGTATGTGCGCGTCGGATGCGCCCAGAGCTCGAGCCGCCGCTACGTCCTGTTGTCCGAGCTGCCGCCCGAGGGCGAAACCGCGCTGCCCATCGTGCGCAGCGCACCCGCCGCGTCGCGCCAGGCGCCCGCCGCCGCCGCGGCTGCCTCGCAGGCGCCGACACCTTCGCGCTCGCCCCGCCGTTCGGCGGAACGCGCGGCCGATTTCGCCGCTGCGCCGCTGCCGCCCAAGGCCAAACGGCCGGACCGTCCGCTGGCGCCGCAGTCGACCCTGCGGCTGGAGCCGCTGGACCTCGCCATCGACCGCGCGCCGACGCTGCGCCTCACATCCGAACTGACCACGCAAGTCGCCGTCGATCCGCGCAACCGCGAAGCCGCGGCCGCCATGTGGGCCGCGCTGCAGAAGGGTCCCGAGGAGGCGCTGCAGGACGTGGTGCGGCTGCAGGGCGTCGAGCGCGAAGTGAAGTCGCTGCGCGACGCGACGCAGCAGAACACCACCGCCGCTGCGCAGATGCGCGACCAGATCGAAAAGGCACGCGGCGAGCGCAACTTCGCCTCGCTGGCGGTGATCGTGCTGGCTGCATTGCTGGCAGCCCTGCTCGGATGGCTGGCCTGGCGCTGGCATCACGCTGCCCGCGTGGCGCGCGTCGGCCGCTGGTTCGAGGCCAATGGCCAGCCGATCCCGGCGCCGGTCGCGCCGGACAATGCGGCGGCCGTGGCCCAGGCCGACGCCGCTGCCTACGCGGCTGCCATCCCATCGCCTTCCGCCTGGTCCCCCTCGGACTTCCAGGCCAGCCGCAACGGCAGCGTGCGCATGGTCGGCGTCGACGAACTGATCGACGTCCACGACAAGGCGGACTTCTTCCTCTCCATCGGCGAAACCGACCAGGCGATCGCGGTGCTGGAAAGCCACGTGCACGACCAGGTGGAGACCAGTGCGCTGGCCTGGATGGACCTGCTGGAGCTGTACCACTCGCTGGGCAAGCAGGCCGCCTTCGAAAGGCTGCGGTCCGAATTCAGCGAGCGCTTCACCGCGCAGGTGCCGGACTTCGAGCACTTCGACCAGCCGAGCGCCTCGCTGGAAAACTACAGCCGCGCCCTCAGCCGGATCGTGGCGCTTTGGCCTTCGCGCCGGGTGCTGGACGTGATCGAGGAATCGATCTTCCGCCGGCCCGGGCTGCCGGGTGCGGAGCCCTTCAGCCTGGAGGCCTACCGCGAACTGGTGCTGCTGTACCACGTGGCACGCGAAGTGGCCCCGCCGGAACAGCAGCGGCGCGCAGAGGCGCGGTCCACGAGCTTCTCCGACACTTCGCTGCAGCCGCTGAACATGCTGGAGCCGCAGCAAGAGCACGAGAGCAGCGACCAGGACCTGCTGATGATCCCGCCGGCCTCGTCGCGCCTCGGTGTCGACATCGACCTGAGCGACGGCGAGGGCGAGGAACTGCCGCCGCTGGACTTCGACATGAGCGAGTTCGACGACCTGCCCCTGGACGCCGGCCCGAAGCACCGCTGACCAGGAGCCTGGGCGGCAGAGAGACGGGCCTGCGTTGGGCCTTGCAGGCCCAACCCTTCGGCCCTCTGCCGCCCAGGCTCCTAGCCGTCGCGGTCGCCTTCTCAGGCGCCGCGTCGCGCGTAGCGGGTGGCCAATGCGCTGGCGACCATCGATGCGAGCAGGCCGGCCAGCCCGGCCCAGTGCAGGCGCTCCATCTCGCCGTGCGCTATCAGCCA
>JAQGMY010000145.1 GCA_028292105.1 Ramlibacter sp. | reverse complement strand
GTGCCTATTTCAACGACAAGGCCAGGGCGGCGGTGCGGGCGTACTACGCCAGCCGTCCACCCAAGGGGCCCACAACCGGCGACGGCTGGAAGATCGGCGAGCCGCTGCCCGCCGGCTCCGCGCCGGTACCGCGAGGGCTGCTGGCCAAGCTGCCCAAGCTGCCGCCCGGGCACCGGTACCTGCAGCTTCATGGCGACGTCCTGCTGGTCGCCGCCGGTTCGGGCATGGTGGTCGACGCGATCGAGGTGAAGGCCAAGTAGCTGGCGGCCGCGGCCTGCGCTGCCGCCACGGGCCGGGCGCAGGGCGGTCACGCCTCCTGGAACGCTTCCTCGCGGGTCTTGCGGATCGCCGGCAGCGCGACGATCGCCATAGGATCGCCGTCGCCACCAGCGTCGTTTCGAAACCGCCTGGCCGTTGCAGCCGACCCTCCGTCCAGCCGCCGGTCAACGCGCGGCCTGCTGTACCGTTGGGATGACACGCGATACGCGTTCAGGAGACACCATGAATTCGATGCAACGGCCTGGCCGGCTGCTGGCCCTGCTGTTTGCCGGGCTGCTCGCTGCCGCGCCGGCCCTCGCCAAGGGCGGCCACGACGGCGACGACCACGGGAACAAGCACGGCAAGCACGGGCACAAGGAGAAGCACGAGAAGCACGAGAAGCACGGCCCCAGGCACGGCGCCTACTTCGACCAGCGCAACCGCGATGTCGTCTACCGGTACTACGCGGTGCACCCGATGAAGCCGTGTCCTCCCGGGCTGGCCAGGAAGCACAACGGCTGCATGCCCCCCGGCCAGGCGCAGAAGGTCTGGCTGGTCGGCCAGCCGCTCCCGCGCACCGTGGTGGTCGCCCCGGTGCCGCGGCAGATCGTCGTCAGCCTGCCGCCGCCGCCGGCTGGGCACAGGTACGTGCAGGTCGCGGGCGACGTGCTGCTGGTCGCGGCCGGCTCGATGATGGTGGTCGACGGCATCAACGGCCTGATGAACCGCTGATGTTTTCAGGCGGCCCTGCGACGCCGGCTGCCGGAGCAGGGCCCGGCGCCGGGGCAGTACAATGGAAGGGCCTGGGGCCGGAGTGCGCCCTTGGCAGTCGAAGGACGCTTTTCGCATGGCGAAGGAAGAATTGATCGAGATGAACGGCCGCGTGGCCGAAATCCTGCCGGACTCGCGCTACCGCGTGATCCTGGACAACGGCCACGAACTGGTGGCGTACACCGGCGGGAAGATGCGCAAGAACCACATCCGCATCATCGCCGGCGACCTGGTCAGCCTGGAGCTGTCGCCTTACGACCTGACCAAGGGCCGCATCATGTTCCGGCACCTGCCGAACCGGGGCTCGGGCGGCCCGCCGCAGCAGCGCCGCCGCTGAAACGCACGCACCAAGCAGAAGGCCGGGGATCCCCGGCCTTTTTCATGGAGCGGCGGTGCTCAGAGCATCGCCGGCCGGGTGGGCGCGAAGTGGTGGTCCTCGCCGCCGGGGCCGTGCCGCTTCATGTCATCGTCGCGCAGCGCCAGCAGCCGCTCGAGGTCGGCGCGCACGTCCTCCACCGGTTTGGCAATGAACACGGGGCCGGCAATGATGTCGCCGGACTCTTGCGCCAGCGGCACTTCGGGCGCCGGCTTGTCGCTGCTGTCACGGGATGCGGTCCACGAGCCGGGATGCGGCATGCGCGGGCAGGCGCTGATGTCGTCCAGGGAGAACTGCCAGGAAAACCCCATCAGCCAGTTGAGCGCCTGGGGATCGAGCAGCACCAGGCGCTGCACGAATTCCTGTTCCAGCGCGGGGCCGTACTCCATCAGCTTGGGCACCCACTCCCGCACCAGGAAGCGCACGTGCACCCCTTGTTCCTTGCGCGAGTTGGTGGTTCGCAGCAGGTCCACGGTCATCCAGGTGCCCGGGATCCCGTTGCGCGTGAGGGTCTCGCGCAGCACCAGCTTGAGCAGGTCCTTGCGGACGGAATGCACGGAGCCCGCCTGCTGCGACACCTGCGAGGCGGCGAACTGCGTGCTCTGCGCCGCGCGCGAGTGCCGTGGCTTGCCCGCTCCTGGCCTTTTTCGACCCAGCAGCATTTCCAACATGCCCATGACTCACTCCCGTTCGTGCGCCTCGCCGGCGGCGAGGGACTTGTTCTTGATTCCATCACAAACGGTCGAGTTGACCGCAGACTTACAGAATGATGCAGTCAGGCGCACTCCCGCAAAACGGCGTCAGGTTCGGCCAACAAAGGCACGGCGGGCCGTGCCGGCCTCTGCGCTAAAGTGCCCGCTCATCGATCGCGAGGGTGCAGGAATGGGACTGGATTTCAGTGGCCGGGTGGCCATCGTCACGGGCGCGGGCGGTGGCTTGGGGCGCCAGCATGCGCTGGCCCTGGCGGCCCGCGGCGCCAGGGTGGTGGTGAACGACCTCGGCGGCGCGGTCGACGGCTCGGGCGCATCGGTGTCAGCCGCCCAGCGGGTCGTCGACGAGATCCGGGCGGCCGGGGGCGAAGCCATCGCCAACGGCGCGTCCGTGACGGACTTCACGGCGGTGCAGGCGATGGTGCAGCAAGCCGCCGACACCTGGGGCCGGATCGACGTGCTGGTGAGCAACGCCGGGATCCTGCGGGACAAGAGCTTCGCGAAAATGGACCTGGCCGACTTCCGGCTGGTGATGGACGTGCACCTGATGGGCGCCGTGCATTGCTGCAAGGCACTGTGGCCGGTGATGACCCGGCAGAAGTACGGTCGCATCGTGCTGACCACGTCCTCTTCGGGTCTCTATGGCAACTTCGGCCAGACCAATTACGGCGCCGCCAAGATGGCGCTGGTCGGGCTGATGCAATCCCTGGCTATCGAGGGCATGAAGCACGACATCCGGGTCAACTGCCTCGCACCGACCGCGGTCACGCGCATGACAGAGTCCCTGTTCCCGGCCGACATGCTGGATGCCTTCGTGCCGCAAGCCGTCGTGCCGGCCATGCTGGTGCTGGCCTGCGAGGACGCGCCGAACCGCACGATCCTGTGCGCCGGTGCCGGCGGCGTCGAGGCGGCGCACATCACCCTGACGCAGGGCGTGCACGTGGGAACGGGCGCCGACGCGCCCGAATTGCTGCTGGACCGACTGGACGCGGTGCGGGACCGCCGCGGCGAGGCCGTTCCGGCCAGCGGCGCCGACCAGGGCGCCAACGAGATGCGGCTGGCGCGCGGCTAGCCGGGCTGGCCGGCTTTGGCCAGGTCGGCGACGAATGCTTGGAACGCGTGCGGCAGCTGCTCGGGCGGCAGCCGCAGCAGGGCGGACGGATGCAGCGTCACCAGCACGCGCACGCCGTCGTCGCGCTCCAACCATTCACCGCGCTCGGACAGCACCGCCACCGGCCGTCCCAGCAGCGACCGTGCCGCGGTGCCGCCCAGCGCCACCAGCGCCCGCGGCTGGACCAGCGTGATCTCCTGGTCCAGCCAGTGGCGGCAGGCGGCGGCCTCCTGCTGCGAGGGCGTCTTGTGGATGCGCCGCTTGCCGCGCAGTTCGAACTTGAAGTGCCGCACCGCATTGGTCACGAACACCTTGTCGCGCGCGACCTCGAGTTGCGCCAGCGCGCGATCGAACAGCTGGCCGGCCGGGCC
>JAQGMY010000085.1 GCA_028292105.1 Ramlibacter sp. | reverse complement strand
CCGCCTTCGGCCTGTTCTTCATGATCTTTGGCGGCGCCAACTGGATCAACGGCGTCGATTGGGGCAAGTACCTGGTGGCCTTCGGCCTGCTGTGGCTGTTCTGGGTGCTGTTCCAGTGGTTCGGCGACTCCATCCGCGAAAGCGAGAGCGGGCAGTACGGCCGCAAGATCGACATGTCGTTCCGCTGGAGCATGAGCTGGTTCATCTTCTCGGAGGTGATGTTCTTCGGCGCTTTCTTCACCGCCCTGTGGTGGATGCGCTCGCACTCGGTGCCCGCCCTGGGCGGCCTCGACAACGCCCTGCTGTGGCCCGACTTCAAGGCCGTGTGGCCGTCGGTCGCGCCGGGCACCACCGCCTCCCCGGCCGGCATCGTCGAGCCGTTCCAGACGATGACCCCGTTCTGGCTGCCGACGATCAACACCGCGCTGCTGCTGTCCTCCGGCGTCACGCTGACCATCGCCCACCATGCGCTGCGCGCCGGCCACCGCGGCACCACCGTGCTGTGGATGTGGGCCACCGTGCTGCTGGGTGCGACCTTCATCGTCGTGCAGGGCTACGAGTACTTCCATGCGTACCACGAGCTCAACCTGAAGCTCAGCTCGGGCGCCTACGGTTCGACTTTCTTCATGCTGACCGGCTTCCACGGCTTCCACGTGATCATCGGCATGCTGATGCTGCTGTTCATCACGCTGCGCCTGATGAAGGGCCACTTCACGCCCGACAAGCACTTCGGCTTCGAAGGTGCCGCCTGGTACTGGCACTTCGTGGACGTGGTGTGGCTGTTCCTGTACACCCTGGTCTACTGGCTCTGACGCGCCACCGCAGGGGTTAGGGCTTTCGTAGGGTGTGCAAGCTTGGCTTGCGCACCGTCCCGCCGCCTTCAGCGCCCTCTGTTCACCGCAGCGGAATCCCCGTCGGCTGGATATAACCCAGCTTCCAGGCCACCAGGATGCAGATGAACAGCAGGATCGAAAAGCCGACGCGGAAAGCCAGCGCGCGGGCCATGTTGCTGGTCTTGTGCTTGCCGTCCTGCCCGTCCTTCATCATGAAGTACAGCGCCGAGCCCAGGCTGCCGACGATCGCCAGGAAGGCGAGCACCACGAGATATTTCATGCGCCCGATTATCGGCTGCGGGTCGCGACCATGCTGAAGCGGCTGCTGATCGCCGTCGCGGCCGTGCTCGGGATTGCCGCCACCGTGAGCCTGGGCTTCTGGCAGTGGGGTCGCGCCCAGCAGAAGATCGGCCTGCACGAGGCGATCTCCGCGCGCGAGAGCCTGCCGCCCGTGGCCGCGGCCGACCTGCTGGCCGCCGGCAGCGACACCGCCGCGTTGCTGCACCGGTCCATCGTGCTGCGCGGCAGCTGGATCGCCGATCGCACCATCTTCCTCGACAACCGGCAGATGAACGGAGTGCCCGGGTTCTACGTCGTCACCCCGTTGCGGCTGGAAGGCGGCAACGCCGTGGTGCTGGTCCAGCGCGGCTGGGCGCAGCGCAATTTCGAGCGGCGCGCCGTGCTGCCGCCGGTCCAGACCCCCGCCGGCATCGTCGAGGTGCGCGGCCGCTTGGCCCCGCCGCCGGCCAAGCTATATGCCTTCGACACGGAAGAGAAGGGCCCGATCCGGCAGAATCTGGACCTGGCGCGTTTCCGCGCGGAAACAGGGCTGCCGCTGCTGCCGCTTTCGGTGCAGCAGGCGGGGCGGCCTTCCGAAGGGCTGTTGCGGCAGTGGCCACAGGCCGGCACCGGCGCCGAAAAGAACTATGGCTATGCCTTCCAATGGTGGGCCATCGCCGCGCTGATCGCCATCCTCTATGTCTGGTTCCAACTCATCCTCCCCCGCCGCCAAGCCCGGCCCCTTTGACCAGCCGCTCGGGCTGACCGTGCACACGTTGCCGGCGCCGCAGGAAGCGGCCGTCGCCGACGAACAGCGCACCCGCACCGGGCGCTGGAAGATGCTCGTGGTGATGCTGGTCTGCGCCGCGCCGGTGCTCGCGTCGTACTTCATGTACTACGTGGTGCGGCCGGAAGCGCGGCGCAATTACGGCGAACTGATCGAGCCGCAGCGGCCCTTGCCACCGATCACCGGCACGGACCTGGACGGCAAGCCCGTGAGCCTGCCCGCGCTGCAAGACCAGTGGCTGCTGGTCAGCGTCAGCGGTGGCGCCTGTGCCGCGGCGTGCGAGAAGCAGCTGTACCTGCAGCGGCAGCTGCGCGAAAGCCTCGGCAAGGACAAGGACCGGGTCGACTGGATCTGGTTCATCAACGACACCGTGCCGGTGCGCGAGTCGCTCAAGCCCGCGCTGCACCAGGGGGCGACCGTGTTGCGCGTGGATGGCGCGCAGCTGGCGCAGTGGCTGTCACCGGCGCCTGGACACGACCTCTCCGACCACCTGTACGTGGTCGATCCGCTGGGCCACTGGATGATGCGCTTCCCGCCGGTGAAAGACACTGGCGACGCGGCCAGGATGCGCAAGGACCTCGAGCGCCTGATGCGCGGCTCCGCCGGCTGGGACAAGGCCGGCCGCCCGGGTTCCTGACCATGAACCAGGCCGATCTCTACAACCTGGCGCCGCTGCTCGAGATGGCGATGCTGGGCATCGCGCTGGCGGCGATTCCGCTCGGATGGGTTTGGCTGCGCAAGCGCAACGCGGGTCCGGCGCAATGGCTTGCCGCCGTCACCGTGCTGGCGCTCTATCTCACCTTCGACCTGGTGCTGGTCGGGGCGTTCACCCGCCTGACCGACTCCGGCCTGGGCTGCCCCGACTGGCCGGGCTGCTACGGGAATGCCAGCCCCGCCGGGGCGCTGGCGCAGATCCGGGCGGAGGAAGCGCGCATGCCCACCGGGCCGGTCACGCATGGCAAGGCCTGGATCGAGATGATCCACCGTTATCTCGCCACCGGCACCGGCGTGCTGGTCACCGCGCTGGCCGCGGCGACCTGGCTCCTGCGCAAGCGCGGCCTGCCCGTGAGCCCGCTGTGGCCGGCCATCACGCTGGCTGGTTTCTGCGTGCAGGGCGCGTTCGGTGCGCTGACGGTGACGATGAAGTTGTTCCCGGCCATCGTCACCATGCACCTGCTCGGCGCGATGCTGCTGCTCGCGCTGCTCTCGGTGCAGGCGGTGGCCTATCGGCAGGCGGAGCGCGGGCGCGGTCCCCTGCTGATCCCTCGGTTCGCGCGGCGCTGCCTGCTGGCCGCCTTCGGGTTGCTGTGGCTGCAGATAGCGCTCGGCGGCTGGGTCAGCACCAACTACGCCGTCCTGGCCTGCAGCACTTTCCCGAGCTGCCAGGGCAGCTGGTGGCCGACCATGGACTTCAGGCAAGGCTTCGAGC
>JAQGMY010000072.1 GCA_028292105.1 Ramlibacter sp. | reverse complement strand
AATTTGCCCACCGTGCTGCTCGCGGATTCTGCCCCGTACCACTCGCGCGAGCCAATCGCCTCGGCCACTGTTTCGAAGATCAGGCGCCGTCCTTCGCGAACCGCCGGTGAATGGGTACGCGCCTGGTTTTCGCAAAGCGCCCACGTGATGTACATGCCGCGCAGGGGTGCCCAGCTGATCGCGTCACGGAAGCCGGCATAGTGCACTGCGCATGCTGGCACCACCGTGTAGCCAACGCCACGGCGCGCCAGATCCAGGCACAGAGTGAGCGTGTCGGTTTCCACCAGCACCCGGAACGTCATCCCTTTGCGTCCGAGGGTGTGCTCTACCTGGGCGCGCAACACGTTGGGACGGCTCGGCAGCACGAGCTTCATGTCATCCAGTCGCGTAACGGGGACAGGGTCACCGGGGTCCAGTCCAGCGGTCTTGCTCCCCACCAGCACCAGAGGTTCCCGCACCAGCGCGGTTTGCCGGTACCCCGCCGCCGGGGTGGTTGCGAACGGGACGACACACAGATCGAGCAGGCCGGCAAACATGTAGTCGCGCAGGAGGTTGCTGACGGCCTCGTGCACGCGCAATGTGACGCCTGGGAAGCGCTGGGTCATTCTTTCGACCAGCGGCGATGTGAAGACGCTTTGCCAGGAGGTCGGGATGCCGATCGCTACCTGCCCGGCCGCCATTTCACCGACTTGTTCCTTCAAGATCGCAAACTGGCGCAACAAAGGGCGCGCCCGGTCCGCCAGAAGCTTGCCAGCCTCGGTGAGGACGACCCCTCCCTGCGTACGCGTGAAGAGCTGCGTCCCCATCTCGTGCTCCACGCTTGCAATGTGACGCGATAGGGCTGGCTGTGAAAGTTGCAGATCGGCAGCAGCCTTGTTGATGCTGCCCAATTCCCCGACGCGCAGGAAATACTCGAGCAGGCGCGACTCCATGTGCAGTTCTCCGGAAAGCGGATAACGAATATACCCGCCATCCGGATATCGTTCATCGTGCGCGGCTCGCAACGGACTCTGTCAAGAAGCACGCCAATCGACACGCGGTTCACGCGATGGGAAAAACGCCCCGAGCTCCGGGATTGGCGTGTGCACGCAGACAGAGCATCAAGTGAACCCTGATCGCCCGGAGCTCATACGCATAATGGGTCGTTTATCGCGGGTAGACCGCAAATTGCACGCCGGGGACAACCGTGGACTCTCAACTGCTGGAGTACTTCCTCCGCGTCGCCGAAAAGGGCAGCATCAACAAGGCCGCCGCGGACCTGAACGTGTCACAGCCGGCGCTCTCGCGGCACATCGCCGCGCTGGAGCACGAGATGCGCGGCAAGCTCTTTACGCGCACCCGTGAAGGGGTGGTTCTGACGGACGCAGGGTGCGTGCTGGCCGACTGGGCGCGTCCCCTGCTGCGCCAGTTCGCCATGGTCAAGGAAAAGCTTGGTGAGGTGGCCGCCGGTCATCTGGCGATCGGCGTGCCGCAAGCGTGGCAGCACGTCTTCACTGCGCCTTTCGCCGATCGTCTGATCCAGGCCTATCCGAAGGTCGCACTGCGCGTGCACGATGGTGTGAGCAATGTGCTGCGCGACTACATGTCCGCGGGTGTGCTGGACCTGTGCATCATGCCCTTCGAGCCGAACGCCTCAGGGTCCTATACGCAGACGCTGCTCGTGCGCGAACCGATCGTGATGGTCGGACCGGCAGCCATGGGTCTGGATCCAAGACGGGCCATTCCGCTCACGCAGATCGAAAACGCTCAGTGGATTATCCCGGGGCGCTCGAATGCCTTGCGCCAACAGGTGGAGCATGCATTGGCCCGGCGCAATCTGGAGTTTCGATTGGCCATCGAGACCGACACCTGGGGACTGTGCCTGGAGTTCGTCACTCAAGGCCTGGGGGTCGCCATTGCGCCGAGCTCCGGCATGCAGGGACGGCCGTCGGACCCGCGCGTGAGCTGGGCCCCGATTCGCGGCGTGTATGTCACCTGGGCCCTCCATGAGAACGCCTCGCGCGCCGATAGCCCAGGCGTGCGGGCAGGGCGTGAGCTGGTGCTCAGAACGATCTCGGAACGAGTGGGAGCCGGATGGCTGGGGGCTGAGATCATCACACCGCCGGTCAAGCCGGCGCGGGCTGCGCGCAGCTCGTCCTAGAGAGTTCTCTCCGGCCACCGCAACGCGCGGTGGTGCCGGGAGTGGCGCGGACGGCGCGCACGAGCGGCGCCGGCAATGAGGACCCCCACGGCAACGCGTGACCAGGACCCGGGTATGTGGAATGCGGATGGACGTTATCCGCACGACCGTCCCGTAGCGTCGCCTCGAGACCCGGCGCGTGCGAATTTCTGCAATGAAGTCAACGGCTTGAACGCGCCGACGGAAATTCCTCGGGTGAGGGCTGTGGCACCCGCCTTCGGGATTACCCGAACCATGCAACATTGACTGGTTTGCTTCGTGCTGTTCGAATCCGCCTCCACTGCGCAAAAGCGCCGTTGCTACTGCAACTTCTTTTGCGAATCTGCAAACGGACCGTAGCTGCGCACGAACAACGGACAGGACATCTTCAATGGGCGTTTTAGACCAGGACTGCATCGGGGCTGCATTGCTGCCGATCCCTTGCCTGTGGCTGCTCGAAGAGTCCGACGCGCTTCCGCCTTGCCCTGCCGCGGCGCGCGTCACTTGCCGGAAGCCATCGCCTGCCGTCGCTTCCCGGTCGCGGTGGTCAGCGACGGCGTGCACGCGCCGAGTGCCTCCATCGCGAATGCTTCAGGCCAGCGAAGTGCCCGCAGGCGCGCAGCCTCATCGTCTCGCTCGGGCTGTGGACCAGATTCTGGCGACCGCCACCTGTTGCGCATCTTCGAGCTGACCGCGGAGCCGGCATCGATCATGTCCCTTCGTTTCGCGCTCCTTGGCTTCATCGGCACCACCCCAGCGTCCGGGTATACGCTCGGGCGCAAATTTGCAGATGGGGCGGGAGCGATGTGGGAGGCGTTGCCGAGCCAGATCTATCCTGAGCTTCGCAGGCTGGAGCAAATGGGCTGGATTACCGGCGATGTCGATGGCAGTGACCTGCTCAGACGCCGGGTGTATCACCTGACCGACAGCGGACGTCAAGCACTCACTGAATGGGTGGAGGCCGAGGAGGCAGAGCATCCCCCGGAGCGGAACGTGGAGCTGGTGCGCTTTCTGTTCCTTGACCGCTCCGACTTCGGAGTGATCCAGCGGCACGCCTTGCGCCACCGGGCGCACTATGTGGACCGGCTTGCGAAGTGGCGCTCGGAACGAGACGACATTGCCAATGGCAAGCACGAGCGGATGACGGACCGGTTGCGCGCGACGCCAACGCGCGAGCGAGGTTTCGTCACCGGAATGAAGTGGTTTGCTTTCGACGGCCTGGTCCGTCGCGCCGAGATGGAAATCGAATGGGCCGACAGCGTGCTGTGCTGGCTCGAAGGATTGCAGGGCTCCAAGAAGGACAGCTGCCTGCCCACACGCAACTCGCGTTCCCCGGTGATTCCAGAATCAGCGCCCAAGGGGCGCACCGTTCAACCAAGCAAGGAGACACGATGATGATTGCAATGCATGCGCGCCGGCTGTTGGCTGTCGCAGCGGTGGCCGCCGCTGGCTGGTGTGTTCCCGCACACGCACAGGTGAAGATCGGCTTTTCCGGTGTGATGTCCGGGCCGGTCGGTATCCTGGGTCAGGAGCAGTACGACGGCTTCATGCTTGGAGTCGATCTGCTGCAGGGAAAGCTAGGCGGCCAGCCGGCAACGGTGCTCAAGGAGGACGACCAACTTCGGCCTGAAACGGGCAACCAGATCGTGCGTAAGTACATCGAGAAAGACAAGGTGGACGTGCTGGTGGGCCTGGGCTTCACCAATGTCCTCATGGGGAGCTTGGCGCCCATCGTGGAATCAGGCATGCCCGCGCTGGCCACCAATGCCGGTCCCGCGGCGCTCGCTGGTGCCGGCTGCAAGGCCAACATCTTCACGGTTGCCTGGCAAAGCGATGGTCCGTCCGAGGCGATGGGCAACTACCTGACCGGCCGGGGCGTGAAGCGTGTCTTCCTGCTCGCGCCGAACTACCAGGCCGGGCGCGACATGCTCAATGGCTTCAAGCGCTTCTACAAGGGTCAGGTGGTCGAGGAGATCTACACGCAGCTGAATCAGCCCGATTATTCAGCCGAGATCGCGCAGATCCAGGCCGCCGCCCCCGACGCGGTGTTCTTCTTCTACTCCGGTGGGATGGGCATCAATTTCATCCGGCAGATGCAGCAGGCTGGCTTGGCCGGCAAGATCCCGCTGTACTCCGTCTTCACCGTGGATGCGACCACGCTTCCGGCCCTCAAGGACCAGGCGGTGGGAACGGTCTCGAGTGCCTTGTGGGATGCGGGACTGGAGAACCCCGTTTCACGCCGCTTCGTCGCGGCCTTTGAAGCCAAGTACAAGCGCACGCCCAGCCTCTACGCGGCTACCGGTTTCGATGCCGCCAATCTGCTGGATACGGCGATTCGTCAGGCCGGCGGCAAGGTGAACGATCGGCGCGCGCTGGCGGCGGCGATCAAGACTGCCGCCAAGACGTTCCCCACAGTGCGCGGCAGCTTTGCATTCAACAACAACAACATGCCGGTGCAGAACTTCTACATCTTCCAGGCGGTCAAGAATGGCGAGCGGGTGGAGATGAAGCAGATCGCAACCTCGATGACTGCGCACAAGGACGCCTACGCCAAGGACTGTCCCCTGCGCTGAGCGGCGAGCAGCGTGCCACCGGAACTGTCATGAGCGCCACTCTCCTGCTGTCTCTGTTCCTCAACGGGCTGCAGTTCGGTGTGCTGCTGTTCTTGCTGGCCGCCGGCTTGAC
Source organism: Ramlibacter sp. (assembly GCA_028292105.1). Taxonomy (GTDB): domain Bacteria; phylum Pseudomonadota; class Gammaproteobacteria; order Burkholderiales; family Burkholderiaceae_C; genus Ramlibacter. Next base: position 3,435 of record JAQGMY010000072.1, on the reverse strand, counting down.
CTTGGTGCTGGGCATCATGAATTTCGTCAACCTGGCTCATGGCGCGCTGTACATGCTCGGCGCCTATTTCGCCGCCGTGGCCCTGGCGCAGTCCGGATCCTTCGTGCTGGCGGTGCTCGCCGGCGCAGCGGGCGCCGCACTGGTCGGCGTCGTGCTGGAGCGACTGGCGATCGAGCGGCTTTACCGTCGAGATCACCTGGACCACGTGCTCGCCACCTTTGGAATGGTGATGTTCTTCAATGAACTGGCCAAGGTCTTGTGGGGACCCCAACCATTCTTCATGGCCATGCCCGCGGCCCTGGCCGGCAGCTTTGATCTGGCAGGTTTCAGCTACCCCGCCTACCGTGTGTTGATCATCCTCGTCGGCCTGTTGGCTGCTCTCGGCTCCTATCTCCTGCTGCAGAAAACGCGGCTTGGCATGTTGATCCGGGCCGGTTCGGTGAACCCCTCGCTGGTCGGGGCGCTGGGGGTGAACATCAGGGCCCTGAATGCCTTGCTGTTTGCCATCGGCGCCGGCTTGGCGGGTTTGGCTGGCGCCATGGCCGGTCCGATGTTGTCGGTGCAGTCGGGGATGGGGGATGCCGTGCTCATCACCGTGTTGGTGGTGATCGTGATTGGCGGTATCGGCTCGATCAGTGGAGCACTGTTCTCGGCACTGTTGGTCGGTGTGGTCGACACCCTGGGACGCGCCATGTTGCCGCTGCTGCTGCGCTCCTTCTTTGATCGGCAATTCGCCAATGCCGCAGGGCCGGCACTGGCGTCGGTCAGCATTTATGTACTGATGGCCTTCGTACTGGCTGTGCGGCCGCAGGGTCTGTTCCGGGCAGCGCGCCAATGAAGCTCCTGCCGCTTCGGATTCGGCTGTCCGATCTGTTTCCTCTGGTGCTGCTGGGCGCCATGGGGCTGCTTCCGCTGTGGGCAGCCGCCACGGGGGAGGCGTACTACCTGACGCTCGTCGGGCGCATCCTGATCTACGCCATTGCCGCCACTGCCTTGCACTTCGCTTTGGGCTTGGCTGGCTTGGCCAGCCTGGGGCACGCCCTGTTCCTCGGGGTGGGGGCCTATTGCGTCGCCTTGTCGACTTACTTCGGCCACGACAGCGGCCTCCTGCACCTCGGTCTGGCAGTGGCCGCGTGCGGCTTGCTGGCACTGATCACCGGTGCCATCAGCCTGCGCACCTCCGGCATGGGGTTTCTGATGATCACGCTGGCGTTTGCCCAGATGGGATATTTCTTTTTCGTCAGCCTGAAGCAGTTCGGCGGGGACGACGGCCTGGCTGTGAAGACGGCCAGTTCGTTTGGCGGGTTCACGCTGAGCAGTCCCGAGCGCCTGTATTGGGTCAGCTACGCAGTCCTCATCATCGCCACCGTCTGGACTGGCAGGCTCCAGCGGGCACCGGTCGGCATGGTGCTGCTCGCAGCGGAACAAAACGCGCGCCGCGTGCAGGCACTCGGATTGTCAGTCTGGCGCTATCGGCTCGCGATCTTCGTGCTGTCGGGCGTTGTCTGCGGCATCGCAGGCGTGCTTCTGGCCAATCTCACCATGTATGTCTCGCCCACCAGCATGTCGCTGCAGGTGTCGGGAGATTTGGTGGTGATGCTCGTCCTTGGTGGGGTCGGCTATCGCTATGGCCCTGTGCTGGGTGCCGTAACCTATCTCGCGATCGAAGAGCTCCTGAAGGGCTATACCGAGCACTGGATGCTGCTGATGGGACCGGCCATCGTGCTGGTCGCGCTGCTGGGGCGCGGCGGCATCGCCGGCTTGTTCCATCGCATGGATGCCCGGCTGATGCGGCCGCGGCCAGTGGACTCAGGCGGCCAGGTCGCTGAGGCCGCCTTGCAGCGCGAAAGCGGAAAGGTTTCCTGATGGTCGCTGCACCTGCTGAAGGCCCGGTCCTGCGGGTAGAACACCTCGTCAAGAACTATGGCGCGTTGCAGGTCACCGACGACGTTTCGATCGCCGTTGCGGATCGCGAACTGGTCGCCGTGATCGGACCCAACGGCGCCGGCAAGACCAGCTTGGTCCACCAGATCGCCGGCGAGATCACACCCGGGTCGGGCTCGGTCTTCTTCATGGGCGAGGACGTCACCCGCCTGAGCGTGGAGCAGCGCGCCCGGCGTGGCCTTCTGCGCTCATTCCAGATCACCTCGGTGTTCGAGCGATTCACCGTCCTGGAGAACGCGACCCTGTCGGCCCTGTCCTCGGGCGCCGGAGCGTGGGGCGCCTGGCGACCATTGCTGCAGCGCAAGGACCTGGTGGATCGCGCGCATGCGGCGCTCGATTCGGTAGGACTTGCGCGGCAGGCGTCCACTCCAGTCGGGGAGATCAGCTACGGCGAGAGGCGGCAGCTTGAACTCGCCATGGCGCTGGTCGCCCATCCGCGTTTCTTGTTGCTCGACGAACCCATGGCCGGCATGAGCCCGGGCGAGTCGGCAGTGATCGTGGAACTTCTGCACTCCTTGAAAAAGCGCTTCGGCATCCTGCTGATCGAGCATGACATGGACGCCGTGTTCTCGCTGGCCGACCGCATCACCGTACTCGTGTCCGGCCGTGTGCTGTTCGAGGGTACCCCGGCCGAAATCCGCGCGCACGCCGGAGTTCGCTCGGTGTACCTGGGTGACGAGTCGATTGCCGGGACATCGCCATGACCCGCCTGTTGTCGGTTCACTCTCTGAGCGCCGGCTATGGCGCGGCGCAGGTTCTGTTTGATGTTTCTTTCGACGTCGAGCCCGGACAGGTGGTGAGTCTGTTGGGGCGCAACGGTATGGGGCGCTCGACCACGGTCAAGTGTCTTTTCGGCCTCTTGCCGCTGCTCTCGGGAGAAATCCATGTCGACGATCAGCGCTGCACCGGCTGGCCCTCCTACCGGATTGCACGTCTGGGGCTTGGCCTGGTGCCCGAAGGGCGGCAGGTATTCCCCAACTTGAGCGTGTTCGAGAACCTGGTGGCAACGGCTCGGGCCGCCGCGCCGCGCAGCACCCAGGTCTTGCGGCCCTGGACGCTCGACCGCATCTTCGGGCTGTTCCCCCGCCTTGCCGAACGCAGGGCAAATCTGGGTTCGCAGTTGTCGGGGGGTGAGCAACAGATGCTGGCCATCGGCCGCGCGCTGATGACCAATCCCCGTCTGCTGGTGCTCGATGAAGCCACTGAGGGCCTGTCCCCACTGGTCCGACAGGAGATCTGGACGGCCCTGGGCGCGCTCAGGCGAGAAGGACTGGCGATGATCGTGATCGACAAGCACCTGCAGGCCTTGCAGGCTCTCGTCGACCGTCACTATGTGATCGAAAAGGGCCGCATTGCGTGGGCGGGTGATTCAAAGGCCCTCAACCGCGAAGCCGATCTGGTGCACCGTCTCCTGGGCGTATAGCGCAGCCTTGCGTGGCAGCGACGCACAGGTGCGGCCTGGACGGTGCCACCGAAGCTGCGATCGACCGC
>JAQGMY010000059.1 GCA_028292105.1 Ramlibacter sp. | reverse complement strand
CGGGCTTCTCGCAGCTGGGGCTGGTGGAGATGACCCGCAAGCGCACGCGCGAATCGCTGGCGCACCTGCTGTGCGAGCCCTGTCCGGTGTGCGTGGGCAAGGGCACTGTCCGCACGCCGCGCACGGTAGCCTACGACATCCTGCGCGAGATCCTGCGCGAGGCGCGGCAGTTCAATCCGCGCGAATACCGGGTGATCGCTGCGCCCAAGGTGATCGAGCTGTTCCTGGACGAGGAGTCGCAGCACCTGGCAGGCTTGTCGGACTTCATCGGCAAGCCCATCTCACTGCAAAGCGAGAGCGCGATGGGCCAGGAGCAGTACGACATCGTGCTGCTTTGACTCCTGCAGGGTGTGCAGCGTCTCTGCGCACCGGCCGGAAGGTGCGCAGCGAAGCTGCACACCCTACGGTGCGCGGCCGCGAGACAGCAGCTCCAGCGCCTGCGCCGCGACCCGGCCCGGCTCTATCCCGGGCAGGCATTCCGTCGGGCTCTGCCGGTGGTCCTCGCAACCCGCGCGGCCGCACGGCACGCAGGGCAGGGTGGATTGCATCAAGGTCACGTTGCCATGCGTCTGTGAAGCACTGCGCCGCACGAACTGCACCGGCGCGACGCCCGCCGGCCAGGGCGCCCAGCGCTGCGGATTGGTCGGGCCGAAGATCGCCAGGACAGGGGTGCCGCATGCCGCGGCCAGGTGCGACACCGATGTGTCCGGGCCGATGTAGAGCGCGGCGTCCTGCAACAAGCCCGCGAGCTGGTTGAAGTTCAGCGCGCCGGCATCCAGCAGCAGCGGCGCGGGGGCGGCACCCGCCATGGCAGCGATGCAGGCGCGGTCGTGCGCGCCCATGCTGCCGGTGAGAACGACCTGCTTGCCTGCCGTGGCCAGGAAGGACGCCAGCTGCCGGAAAGACTCCAGCGGCCACTGCTTGTAGGGCCACATCGAAGGCGTGTGCATCACGACGTAGCCCGGCGCCAGGCTTTGGCGCAGCGCCTCGGGCAGCGGCTCGCGCGGCGGCGGCACCAGCGACCCCACCTCCGCCCCCTGAGCACGCCAGTGTGCCAGCAGTTCTACCTTCTCCGGCACCACGTGACGTGCTCCGAGGTCGCCGTCAATCACCACGGCATGCGCAAGCAGGGGCCGCTTCCACCACTTGCTGCTGTCCTGTGCGGCCAGCAGGCCGCTGCGCTGGCGCGCGGCGAGCCAGCCGATGATGTGGGCACGGTCGCCCGGATCCGCCACCAGGGCCACGTCGTACTTGCGCAGGAGCGCCAGCGCCAGCCGCACCGTGCCGCCAACACCCGGCCTGGCCGGCATCTCGCGCAGCGTGCTCACGTCCGGATTGCCGCGCAGCATGCCCAAGGTGCCGGCGAAGCCGATCACGTCGATGCGCGCCTGCGGCCAGAGCCGGCGGGCCGCCCGGATCAGCGGAGTGGTCAGGAGCACGTCGCCGATCTGGCGGGTGACCACGACCAGCACGGACTTCATCGTGGGCTCAGTCCTCGACCCGACGCACCAGCAGCCAGGCGAGCAGTGACCCGTAGAAATGCGCTTCGATGAAATCCAGCAGCATCGAGTTGAACAGGCAGCCGACCGCGAAGGCCAGGGCGATGCACCCGACGGCGCTGCTCCAGGGCTTGCCGGTCCCGGCGTCGCGCAGCGCCCGTGCCATCGGCCAGGCCAGCCACAGCAGGAACAGCAGCAGCGCCGGAACGCCGCCGCCCCCCAGTTGCATCAGGTACTCGTTGTGCGGGTTCTCGGACAGGGCGCCGGGCACGGCCGCCGGATCCGGATGCCGGCGCGCCGACACTTCCTTCACGGCCGGCAGGTAATGGCCCCAGCCGGTGCCGAGCAGCCAGTGCTCACGGGCGACGGTCACCGCGTTGTCCCAGATCTCCAGCCGTTGCTGCGTCGAACTTTCCTTCACCGCCTGGCCGCGGCTGCCGGCCTCGCTGTCATTCAGTGTCTCCAGCACGCGCCCGCGCACCGTCGGCGAAACCGCCGCCACCACCAGGGCGCTGACCAGCACCGCCAGGGCCGTGATGATGCGCGCGCGTGGTGGTGCGGCCCGAAAGCCGGCGCAACCCACCAGCACCAGCAGCACGACGTGGCCGGTGCGCGCGTTGACCGCCGCCAGCACCGTGGCGGCGAGGAAGAAGGATGCAAGGTAGCCGGCCCGCTTGGGGATGCGACCGAGCCGCGCGTGCTCGAACAGCAGGAACGAGCAAACCGCCAGCCCGAAACCGGCGGAGATGCGGTGCAGCACCAGCCAGTGGCCCAGCTTCGTCTCCTTCGGCATGCCCGTCCAGTACAAGGCGGCCAGCAGGAACGCCCCCAGGAGCAGCCCGATGGCGAACGCCTGCGGCCGGCGCGCGACGCGCAGTAGCGCCCACAGCACCGGCACCAGCAGCAGCTCCTGGTACTTGTTGACCACGGGCAGAGCGGCCGCCCCTTCGCCGATCAGCGTGCGCAGCAGGATGTAGGCCAGCAGCAGCAGCCCCAGCACCAGCACCGGCTCGCGCCAAGGCTGCTGGCGCCACAGCCGCATCGGCGCGGCGAAGGCCAGCAAGGCGAGGGCGGCCATGGCCATGCTGACGCCGGCCGGCGAATACAAGACGAAGAAGCCGAGGACGGCGAGCGCCAGGGTCAGCAAGCCCTGGTACAGCCGCTCCGGCCACTGCACCGCGGCTCGCAGCGGCAGCGGCTGCGAGGCCCCCATGCGCGCGCTCACGCCGGCACTTCCTCGTTCAGGTGCAAGGCGTGCAAGCGCGCGTACAGCCCGCCGCGACCGACCAGTTCGGCGTGCGTGCCCAGCTCGGCGAGCCGGCCGTGGTCCAGCACCGCAACCCGGTCGGCATGCTCGATCGTGGACAGCCGGTGCGCGATGATCAGCGTGGTGCGGCCGGCCATCAGGCGACGCAGCGCGTCCTGCACCATGCGCTCGGATTCGTTGTCGAGCGCGCTGGTCGCCTCGTCCAGGATCAGGACCGGCGCGTCCTTGTAGACGGCGCGGGCGATCGCCAGGCGCTGGCGCTGGCCGCCCGAGAGCTCGGCCGCGTTGTGGCCGACCCGGCTGTCGATGCCCTTGGGCAGCTGCGCCACCAGCTGGGCCAGGTTGGCAGCTTCCAGCGCGTGCTGCACGCGGGCGCGGTCCAGGGTCTCTCCCAGGGCCACGTTGGCTGCCAGCGTGTCGTTGAACATCACGACGTCCTGGCTGACCACCGCGAACTGGCGCCGCAGCGCTTGCAGGTCCCAGTCGCGCACATCGTGGCCGTCCAGCATCACTTCCCCGCCTTCGAACGGGACGAAGCGCGGGAGCACGTTGGCCAGGGTCGTCTTGCCGGAACCGGATGGCCCGACCAGGGCGATCACCTGGCCCGGCTCGATGTCCAGGCTGAAGTCCTGCAGGGCGGCCCGGGAGGCGTTCGGGTAGCGCACGGTGAGGTTGCGCAAGGCGATGCGCCCGCGCGCGCGGGCCGGGGCGAAGCTCCCGCCGGACTCCGGCTCCGTATGCTCGACCAGGTCGAACGAGCGCTCCAGCGACACCAGCGCGCGCGTGATCGGGTTGGTCACCTCGGACAGGCGCTTGACGGGCGCGATCAGCATCAGCAAGGCGGCGACGAAGGCGGCGAACGAGCCCACCGTCATGTCGTTGCCGCTTTGCCAGAGGGCGATGCAGATCACCACCGACAGCGCCGCCGCCGAGAGCATGTGCATCGTGGGGGTGATCAGGGCCGACGCCACGGCGGACTTCATCGCCAGGCGGCGCAAGGTGTGGCTCAGGGCGCGGAAGCGCTGGGCCTGCGCCGGTTGGGCGCCATGCAGCCGGACCACGCGGTTGGCCAGCACGTTTTCTTCGACCGCATACGACAGGTCGATCGTTGCCATCTGGCTGCTCTTGGCGAGTCGATACAGCCGCCGGGAGGCCGTGCGCATCAGCCAGGCGACCGCGGGTGCCAGCAAGCCGACGATCAGGGTCAATTGCCAGTTCAGGTACACCAGATAGCCGAGCAGGGCAGTCAGGGCCAGGCTGTCCTTCACCAGGCCGGTGAGGGCGTTCACCAGCAGGCTGAAGCCGGTCTGCACCTCATGCACGATGCTGTTGGCGAGCGAGCTGGCCGACTCGCGCGTGAACAGGTCCATCCGGGCATCGAGCAGCCGGCCGAACAAGGCCTGCCGCAGCGCGAACATGCCTTCGTTGGCGATCTTCGCCAGCGCCACGTCGGCGATGAAGCCGGACACGCCGCGCACGCCGAACACGAGCAGCAAGGCGGCCGGCACCAGCCACAGGTTGAAGCTGCCGTGGAAGCCCTTGTCCAGGAACGGCTTCATCAGGGCCGGCATCGCCGGCTCCGTCAACGCGCCGACGATGGTGGCGACCAGCACCACGCCCCAGAGGCCGCGGACATGCGAGATGTAAGGCACGACGCGCCGGATGCGCTGGTACAAGGTACCGTCCGGCGGCGCGGGGGCCGCCGGGGCTGCCGCGGCCGGCTCGGCGCCGGCTTCAGGCACTGCGGAGGGCGCGGGCATAATCGAACTTCATGCGTGGATTATCCAGCGAATCCGCCAGCGCCCCCGGCGCTGCCGATCTCAGCGCCATCATCATCACGCGCAACGAACAGGCCCGCATCGCGGACTGCCTCGCGTCGCTGTCGTTTTGCGGCGAGATCATCCTGGTCGACAGCGCCAGCACCGATGCCACCCCGGACCTCGCCCGCGCCGCCGGGGCGCAGGTGCACCATACCGCCGACTGGCCGGGCTTCGGGGCGCAGAAGAACCGCGCGCTGAGCCTGGCGACCCGCCCCTGGGTGCTCTCGATCGACGCCGACGAACGCGTGACCCCCGGGCTTCGCGACGAGATCCTTGCCGTCGTGCGCGCGCAAAAGCCCGGTGCCGATGCCTGGGACATGCCGCGGCGTTCCAGCTATTGCGGCCAGTACATGGCGCATTCGGGCTGGTATCCGGACCGGGTCACGCGCCTGTTCCGCCGCGGCAGCGCCCGCTTTTCCGACGACGTGGTGCACGAGCGGCTGCTCACCGACGGCCGCCCCGGGCACCTGCGCCACGACCTGCTGCACGATACCGCCGACGACTTCAGCACGGTGCTGCAGAAGCTCGATCGCTATTCCACCGCCGGTGCCGAGCGCATGTATGCGCAAGGCAGGCGCGCCTCGCCCGGCACCGCGGTGGCGCACGGCCTGTGGGCTTTCCTGCGCACGTACCTGCTGCAGCGCGGATTTCTCGACGGCCGCATGGGCTTTGCACTCGCGGTGTCGAATGCCGAAGGCACCTACTACCGCTACCTGAAGCTCTGGCTGCTGCAACGCCGCGCCGGCGCGGCCAGGCCATGACGACGGCCTTCGTCGTCCTGACCTACAACCGACCCGATGCCGCGCTGGCGGTGCTGCGGGCGCTGGCGCCGCAGTGCGGCCCCGGCCACGCCGTGGTGATCGCCGACGATGGCTCGCGCCAGGAAAACGTGCAGGCACTGCAGCGCGGGCTGCCGCGGTTCGACTGCGCGGTGCGGCACGTCTGGCAGCCCGACACGGGCTTCACGGCGGCGCGCTCGCGCAATCTCGGTGCCGCCCACGCCGGCGCCGACTACCTCGTGTTCATGGACGGCGATTGCGTGCCCAGCCCGCATTTCGTGCGGCAGCACGAGCGGCTGGCGGCGCCGGGCGCTTTCGTCAACGGCAGCAGGGTCCTGCTCAGCCCGGCCCTGACGCAGCGGGCGTTGGCCGGCGCAGTCGACCTGCCGGCGTTGCGTGCAAGCGACTGGCTGCGGCTGCGCCTGTCCGGGGACGTTAACAAACTGACGCATCTTGTGCACTGGACCGGCGCGCCTTTCCGGGTAGAAAAGCGTTTCCGCTGGAAAGCCATCCGCAGCTGCAATCTCGGCATCTGGTGGCGGGACTTCCAGGCGGTGAACGGCTTCGACCACACTTTTTCCGGCTGGGGCCATGAGGACGCCGACCTGGTGCTGCGGCTGCACCACCAGGGCTGCCGCCGCACCAACGGCTTCCTCGCCACCGAGGTCTACCACCTGTGGCACCAGGAGCAAGGGCGTGCCGAAGAAGCCGTCAATCGCCGACGGGTGGAAGCACGCATGAAAAGCGGCATCATCCGGGCCGAGAGCGGCCTGGAAGAGGCGCTTCACACACCGGACACCGTCGTGACTGAACTGAATCGATGAACCACACACCAAGCAGCATGCATCTCCCACCGCAATTGCGCCGCCGCCAGCTGGTGGCGCTCCTCGGCGCCGCTGCGGCCGGCCCGGCACTGGCGCAATTTCGCGTCGAAGTCACCGGCGTCGGCACCACCCAGTTGCCGATAGCGATCGCCCCGTTCCGCGGCGATGCCGAAACGCAGCAGAAGGTCGCGGCCATCGTGCAGGCGGACCTGGAGCGCAGCGGCCAGTTCCGCGCTGTCGACGCCGCCGGCGCCGGCCTCGACGAAGCCAGCCGGCCCGACGTGAGCCCGTGGCGCCAGAAGGGCGCCGATGCGCTGGCGGTCGGCAGCACCACCCGGCTGGCCGACGGCCGCTATGACGTGCGGTTCCGCCTGTGGGACGTCGTGCGCGGGCAGGACCTGGGCGGCCAGAGCTTCGTCGTCCCCGCCGCCGACCTGCGGCTGGCCGCGCATCGCGTGGCCGACGTCATCTACGAAAAGCTCACCGGCGAGAAGGGCGTGTTCTCCACGCGCATCGCCTACGTGACCAAGGCCGGGACGCGCTACAACCTGTGGGTGGCGGACGCCGACGGCGAGAACGCGCAGTCCGCGCTGGCCAGCCCCGAGCCGATCATCTCGCCCGCCTGGTCCACCAACGGCGGGCAGCTGGCCTATGTGTCCTTCGAGTCGCGCAAGCCGGTGGTCTATGTACACGAGATCGCGAGCGGCAACCGCCGCCTGATCGCCAACTTCCGCGGCTCCAACAGCGCGCCTGCGTGGGCGCCCGACGGGCGTTCACTGGCCGTCACGCTCACGCGCGATGGCGGCTCGCAGCTTTACACGATCAGCTCGCAAGGCGGCGAGCCGCGCCGTCTGACCCAGTCCGCCGGCATCGACACCGAGCCGCTGTTTTCCGCCGATGGCCGCACGATCTTTTTCGTCAGCGACCGCGGTGGCGCGCCGCAGATCTACCGCATGCCCGTCACCGGGGGCGAGCCGCAGCGCGTCACCTTTACAGGGAATTACAACATTTCCCCAACGCTGAGTCCCGACGGGAAGTGGCTGGCCTACATTTCCCGCATCAATGGCGCATTCAAGCTGCAGGTGATGGAGATGGCTTCGGGCAACGTGCAGTCGGTCACCGACACGACCGCCGACGAAAGCCCCAGCTTCGCGCCGAACGGCCGGCTGATCATCTATGCCACGCGGCAAGGCGGCAGCGAAGCGCTGATGACCACCACCCTCGACGGCAAGATCAAGGCGCGCCTGCCCGGCAAGGGCGGCGACATCCGCGAGCCCGACTGGGGCCCCTTCCAACGTTGAGGCAAGCATGATTTATCAGGAGATTTTCGGAATGAAGCAGCGTGTGTTCCTGGCCGTCGCACTGGCGGCCGCACTGGCCGGCTGTGCCAGTGGCGTGAAGCTCGACGACGTGCCGGTGGAAGACCGGAACGGCAGCGCGGTGGCGCCTGGTGGCGGCCCCGGCGGTGCGGGTGGAAGCACCGCCACGCTGGTGCGGCCGGTGCAGGCCGACGAGGTGCCCGGCAGCAATGCCGGCCCCGCGAACGTGGCGCGCGTCGTGTACTTCGACTACGACAGCTACGTCATCAAGCCCGAGTTCCAGAACGCCATCG
>JAQGMY010000055.1 GCA_028292105.1 Ramlibacter sp. | reverse complement strand
TCACCGCCCGCGAGCGCCTCGAGCTGCTGCTCGACGAAGGCACTTTCGAGGAATGGGACATGTTCGTGGAGCACCGCAGCCACGACTTCGGCATGGCCGAACAGAAGATCCCGGGCGACGGCGTGGTCACCGGCTACGGCATGATCAACGGCCGCCTGGTGTTCGTCTTCAGCCAGGACTTCACCGTCTTCGGCGGCGCGCTGTCGGAAGCGCACGCCGAGAAGATCTGCAAGGTCATGGACCAGGCGATGAAGGTCGGCGCCCCGGTGATCGGCCTCAACGACTCCGGCGGCGCGCGCATCCAGGAAGGCGTGGCGTCGCTCGGCGGCTACGCCGACGTGTTCCAGCGCAACGTGATGGCCTCCGGCGTGGTGCCGCAGATCAGCATGATCATGGGGCCGTGCGCGGGTGGCGCCGTGTACTCGCCGGCCATGACCGACTTCATCTTCATGGTCAAGGACAGCTCCTACATGTTCGTCACCGGGCCGGAGGTGGTGAAGACGGTGACGCACGAGGAAGTGACGGCCGAGGAACTGGGCGGGGCCACCACCCACACCACCCGCAGCGGCGTGGCCGACCTGGCGTTCGAGAACGACGTCGAGGCGCTCCTCATGCTGCGCCGCCTGTACAACTACCTGCCGCTGAACAACCGCGAAAAGCCGCCGGTGCGGCCCAGCAACGACCCGGTCGACCGGCTCGATTTCTCGCTCGACACGCTGATCCCGGAGAACCCGAACAAGCCCTACGACATCAAGGAGCTGATCACCAAGACGGTGGACGACGGCGACTTCTTCGAGCTGCAGCCGGAGAACGCCAAGAACATCGTGATCGGCTTCGGCCGCATGGAAGGCCAGACGGTCGGCATCGTGGCCAACAACCCGCTGGTGCTGGCCGGCTGCCTGGACATCAAGAGCAGCATCAAGGCCGCGCGCTTCGTGCGCTTTTGCGATGCGTTCAACATCCCGGTGGTGACCTTCGTGGACGTGCCCGGCTTCATGCCCGGCACGGCGCAGGAGTACGGCGGCATCATCAAGCACGGCGCCAAGCTGCTCTACGCCTATGCCGAGTGCACCGTGCCGAAGATCACGGTGATCACGCGCAAGGCCTACGGCGGCGCCTACGACGTGATGAGCTCCAAGCACCTGCGCGGCGACGTCAACTTCGCCTGGCCCCATGCCGAGATCGCGGTGATGGGCGCCAAGGGCGCGGTGGAGATCATCTTCCGCGAGGACAAGGGCGACCCGGCGAAGCTGGCCGCGCGCGAAGCGGAATACAAGGCGCGCTTCGCCAACCCGTTCGTGGCCAGCGCCCGCGGCTACATCGACGACGTCATCCTGCCGCACGAAACCCGCAAACGCATCTGCCGCTCGCTGGTGATGCTGCGCGACAAGAAACTCGAAAACCCGTGGCGCAAGCACGGGAACATCCCGCTTTGAGGCCCGCCATGTTCACCAAGATCCTGATCGCCAACCGGGGTGAGATCGCCTGCCGCGTCATCGCCACGGCGAAGAAGATGGGCATCCGGACCGTCGCCGTCTACTCCGACGCCGATCGCGAAGCGCGCCATGTGGCGCTGGCCGACGAGGCCGTCCACATCGGGCCGGCAGCGTCCCGCGAGAGCTACCTGTCGGCCGACAAGATCATTGCCGCGGCGAAGCAGACCGGGGCGCAGGCCATCCACCCCGGCTACGGCTTCCTGTCGGAGAACGAGCAGTTCGCGCGCCGGGTCGAGGAAGAAGGCCTGGTCTTCATCGGACCCAAGCACCACTCGATCGCCGCGATGGGCGACAAGATCGCGTCCAAGAGGCTGGCCAGGGAGGCGAAGGTCAACACCATCCCCGGCTACAACGAGGCCATCGAGACCCCCGAGAGCGCAGTGTCCATCGCCAGGGACATCGGCTACCCGGTGATGATCAAGGCGTCCGCGGGCGGCGGCGGCAAGGGCTTGCGGGTGGCGCACGACGACAAGGAAGCCTTCGAAGGTTTCACCTCCTGCCGCAACGAGGCGCGCAACAGCTTCGGCGACGACCGCGTCTTCATCGAAAAGTTCGTCGAGGAGCCGCGCCACATCGAGATCCAGGTGCTGGGCGATGGCCATGGCAACGTCATCTATCTCAACGAACGCGAGTGCTCCATCCAGCGCCGCCACCAGAAGGTGATCGAGGAGGCGCCGTCACCCTTCATCAGCGATGCCACGCGCAAGGCCATGGGCGAGCAGGCGGTGGCGCTGGCCAAGGCGGTGCAGTACCAGAGCGCGGGCACGGTGGAGTTCGTGGTCGGCAAGGACCAGAGCTTCTATTTCCTGGAGATGAACACCCGGCTGCAGGTGGAGCATCCGGTCACCGAATGCATCACGGGTCTGGACCTGGTGGAGCTGATGATCCGGGTGGCCGCCGGCGAGAGGCTGCCGCTGACGCAACAGGACGTGCAGCGCAACGGATGGGCGATCGAATGCCGCATCAACGCGGAAGACCCGTTCCGAAATTTCCTGCCGTCGACCGGCCGGCTGGTGCGCTTCCAGCCGCCGAAGACCAGCATGTGGGCGTCGGACACCGGGCACCTGTTCGGCGTGCGCGTCGACACCGGGGTGGGCGAGGGCGGCGAGATCCCGATGTTCTACGACTCGATGATCGCCAAGCTGATCGTGCACGGCAGGGACCGCAAGGATGCGATCGGGAAGATGCGCGAGGCGCTCAACGGCTTCGTGATCCGCGGCATCTCCAGCAACGTGCCGTTCCAGGCGGCGCTGCTGGCGCACCCGGACTTCGTCGCCGGCGACTTCAACACGGGCTTCATCGCCGAACACTACGCGGGCGGCTTTCGCGCCGAAGCCGTGCCGCACGAGGATCCGGACTTCCTGGTGGCGCTGGCGGCCTGGGCCAACCGGCGCGCGCTGCAGCGCTCCGCCGGCATCAGCGGGCAGATGCACGGCCATGAATTCAAGGTGGGCGAGGATTACGTCGTGGTCAAGCTCGAGGCGGCCGGCCGCCACCAGCAGCAAGCGGCGAAAGTCAGTGACTTCGAAGCCGAATCCGGCTCCAGCGTGGTGGAGACCAACGGCCGGCGCTACACCATCTGCAGCCACTGGCACCTGGGTGGCGCGCGCATCCGCGGCACCGTGGACGGCAAGGCGTTCACGGCGCAGGTCGAGCGCGGGGTCGGCAAGAACCCGCTGGCGTTGCGGATCTCGCACAACGGCACGCGGCTGGACACGATGGTGCTCACGCCGCGCACCGCCGAACTGCACGCGCTGATGCCGTTCAAGGCCCCGCCGGACATGAGCCGCTTCCTGCTGTCGCCGATGCCCGGGCTGCTGGTGGACGTGGCGGTGCAGCCGGGACAGAAGGTGCAGGCCGGCGAGCGGCTGGCCGTGATCGAAGCCATGAAGATGGAGAACGTGCTGTTCGCCGCGGCCGACGGCGTGGTCGGCAAGGTGCTGGCGAGCAAGGGCGAGTCGCTGGCCGTGGACCAGCCGATCGTCGAATTCGAGTAAGCCCGAGATGTCATTGCGGGCTTGGCCCGCACCATGGATCCCGGGCCGAGCCCGGGATGACAAAGGAGTTCGCATGCGTCCTTTCAAGGTCCTCGGCGTCCAGCAGATCGCCATCGGCGGTCCCGACAAGCTGCGGCTGCGCAAGCTGTGGGTGGACCTGTTCGGGCTCGAAGTCACCGGCACTTTCCGCAGCGAGCGTGAAAATGTCGACGAGGACATCTGCTCCCTCGGCACCGGCCCGTTCAGGGTCGAGGTCGACCTGATGCAGCCGCTCGATCCCGACAAGAAGCCCGCCGTCCATGCGACGCCCCTGAACCACATCGGCCTATGGCTCGACGACCTGCCAGCTGCGGTGGCCTGGCTGACCGGCCAGGGCGTGCGTTTCGCCCCCGGCGGCATCCGCCGCGGCGGCTCCGGCTTCGACATCTGCTTCGTCCATCCCAAGGGCAGCGAGGAATTTCCGGTCGGTGGCGAAGGCGTGCTGATCGAGCTGGTGCAGGCGCCGCCCGAGGTGGTCCGGGCCTTCGCCGCCCTGGCGGCGGACCCTGGCGTTGGTGGGGCGGGCGAGACACCCGGGTAATTTGCCCTTGGCCGGCGGCCGTGCGGCGGGGGAGAATCCGCGTCGAGCATGAACGTCGCGCCCACCACCCCGCAGCCCACGGCCAGCGCGCCCTCCAGCCAGATGGTGGAGTTGCTGCTGCGCCCACTGGGCGCGGCCCTCTCCCGCCGCAACTTGCAGGACGCCGCCTCCGCACTCGCGGCGGAGCTCGCCGAGGCCCTCGGCTGTTCCCGCGTGTCCGTCGGCCTGCTGTATGGCCAGACGGTCCGCGTCACCGGCAGCTCGGACACCGCGCTGCCACGGGCGCGGCAGGCCAGCGCCACCGGGCTGGTCGAGGCGATGCAGGAAGCGATCGACCAGCAGCAGCATGTCGCCTGGCCGGCATCCGAGGTCCGCGACCGCATCACCCTGGCGCAGCGCCAGCTGGCCGGCCCCGGCGTCGCCTGCTCGGTGCCGCTGGTGGACGACACCCGCATCGTCGGGGCGCTGACGCTGGAGCGCGGCGCCCGTGAATTCACTCCGCCCGAGCTCGCCTTCCTGGACGATGTGTCCCGGCTGGCCGGCCCGGTGCTGGAACTCAAGCGCCAGCTGGCGCTCCCGTGGGCCGCGCGCCTGGCCGCCAGCGCGCGGGAAGCCCTGTCCTCCCCCTCGCGTCGCAACCTGGCGTGGGGCGTCGGCCTCGTCGTGCTGGCCGCGGTGCTCGCGGTGCCGGTGCCCTGGCGTGTCAGCGCCCCGGCGCGGCTGGAGGGCTCCGTCCAGCGTGCCGTGGTCGCGGCCACCGACGGTTTCCTGCAACAGGCCAACGTGCGTCCGGGCGACCGCGTGCAGGCCGGGCAGGTGCTGGCCGAACTCGCCTCGCAGGACCTCGAGCTGGAGCGGCGCCGGCGCGAAAGCGAGGTGCGGCAGCACGAAGGCGCCTATCGCGCGGCGCAGTCACGCTCCGATCGGACCCAGATGGTCAGCTTCCAGGCCAAGGCCGCGGAAGCGCAGGCCATGCTGTCGCTGGTCGAAGCGCAACTGCAGCGCGCCCGCGTCGAGGCCCCGTTCGACGGGATCGTGATCAAGGGCGACCTGCGGCAGAACCTGGGTGCGCCGGTGCAGCGCGGCGAAGTGCTGATGGTGCTGTCGCCCAACGACAGCTTTCGCCTGATCCTGGAAGTGGACGAGTCCGACCTGGGCGCGGTGCATCCCGGCCAGCACGGCGAACTCGCCCTGGCGGCGCAACCGGAACATCCGCTGCGCTTCGTCACGCGGCGCATCGTGCCGGTCGCCGCCACCAGCGAAGGCCGCAACT
>JAQGMY010000042.1 GCA_028292105.1 Ramlibacter sp. | reverse complement strand
GGCGCCAGCGCGGCCGGCCGCGCCGGCGCCGGCCGAACGGATCGATCCGCTGCATGCCGACGAAGTCGCGGCGTTCCAGCAGGCGCTGGCCGCGGGCCTGCGCGGCGAGCAGGCGCTGGCGGCGGTCGGCGCGAACAAGCTGCCCGAAGGCCCGACAGGCCAGAGCTACACCTTGCTCACCGGCTTCGAGGACACCGAGATGGCCGAGGGCGCCGCGGATGTGACGGAGCATCTGAGCGGCACGCAGTTCGGGGCCTTGCGGTAGTTTGCGGAGCGGCGGCGTTCGGCTGCGGTCCCACTCCACCGGAGCCTTGTAGGGTGTGCAGCTTTGCTGCGCACCATGCAGCGGTGCGCAGCCAAGCTGCACACCCTACGAGGGCCCCCTCAATGCCCCTCGTAATGCACCAGCGTGAACAGCGGCAAGCCACCATCGCGCAACTTCTGCGAGCCACCCAGCTCCGGCAGGTCGACGATGGCGGCGCCCTCGATCACCGTGCCACCGAGCTTCTCGAGCAACTTCTTGCCGGCCATCATGGTCCCGCCGGTGGCGATCAGGTCATCGACCAGCAGCACCCGCTGCCCCGGCTTCACCGCATCGGTGTGCAGTTCCACCGTCGCACTGCCGTATTCCAGCTCGTAGGTCTCTTCCACCGTCGTGAAGGGCAGCTTGCCTTTCTTCCGGATCGGCACGAAGCCCACCCCCAGCTCGTAGGCCACCACCGATCCCAGGATGAAGCCGCGGGCGTCCAGGCCGGCAACAACGTCGGGACGCTGGTCCATGTAGCGGTGCACGAAGGCGTCGATCAGGACGCGGAACACCTTGGGGTTCTGCAGCAACGGCGTGATGTCGCGGAACTGGACGCCCGGCACCGGCCAGTCCGGCACCGTGCGGATGTGGCTGCGCAGGTAGTCGGTGACGCTGAAGGGAAGATCGTCGTGCATGCTCATCCTCGCAGAAGCAGCTCCTCGGCCATGGCCAGCGGCTCGGGCCGGCCGGAAAGCACCAGAGTATCCCCGTCCTGCAGCGACGGGTCGGTGGCGGGGTCGATGGTGCGGCCGGTGCCGCGCCGCAGGCTGACCACGCGCACGCCTTCCATCTTCAGCTGGCTCAAGGCCCGGCCCAGCGCATCGGCATCGACGGACAGCGTCACCGTGGCCAGGCGCTCCTGCTCGAACTCCTCCATGGTGCTGTCGTCGGCGCCATGGAAGTAGCCGCGCAGCAGGTTGTAGCGGGCATCGCGCTGTTCCTGCACGATGCGGATCACGCGCCGCATCGGCACGCCCACCAGCGCCAGCGCATGGCTGGCCAGCATCAGCGAGCTTTCCAGCGTCTCGGGCACGACCTCGGTGGCGCCGGCGCGCTGCAGGCTTTCCAGGTCGCGGTCGTCGCGCGTGCGCACGATCACCGGCACCTGCGGCGCGTGTGCGCGGGCATTGGCGAGCACCTTCATCGCGCCCGGCACGTTGGAGTAGCTGACCACCACGGCGCTGGCGCGCGCCAGGCCGGCGGCGATCAGCGCCTGCAGGCGGGAGGCGTCGCCGAACACCACCGAGTCGCCGGCGGCGGCGGCCTGCCGCACCCGGTCGGGGTCCAGGTCCAGCGCCATGTAGGGGATGTTTTCCTGGTCCAGCATGCGCGCCAGGTTCTGGCCGCAACGGCCGTAGCCGCAGATGATCACGTGCTTGTTGGCGTTGATCGACTTGCGCGCGATGCTGGTCATCTGCAGCGACTGCATCATCCACTCGCTGGCCACCAGCTTCATCACCAGCCGGTTGCTCCACTGGATGATGAATGGCGTGGCCAGCATCGACAGCACCATGCTGGCCAGGATCGGGTTGAGCAGCGGCGCCGGCACCAGGTCCTGCTGCTGCGCCAGGGTGAGCAGCACGAAGCCGAACTCGCCCGCCTGCGCCAGGTACAGGCCGGTGCGCAGTGACACGCCGGTGGAAGCGCCGAACACCCTGGCCAGCGCCGTCACCAGCAGCAGCTTGAACAGCACCGGCCCGGTCACCAGCAGCAGCACCAGGCCCCAGTGGTCGGCCACCGGCCGCCAATCCAGCAGCATGCCGATGGTGATGAAGAACAGCCCCAGCAGGACGTCGTGGAAAGGCCGGATGTCGGCCTCGACCTGGTGCTTGTATTCGGTCTCGGAGATCAGGATGCCGGCGATGAAGGCGCCCAGCGCCAGCGACAGTCCGGCCAGGTCGGTGAGGTAGGCCAGGCCCAGCGTGATCAGCAGCAGGTTGAGGACGAACAGCTCCTCGCTCTTGCGCCGCGCCACCAGCGTCAGCCACCAGCGCATCAGGCGCTGGCCGCCGGCCAGCAGCAGCGCGATCAGGGCCGCGGCCTTCAGCAGGCCGATCGCGATCTCGCGCAGCAGCACTTCCGGCGGGCTGCCCAGCGCCGGGATCAGCACCAGCAGCGGCACCACGGCCAGGTCCTGGAACAGCAGCACGCCCATCACGCGCTTGCCGTGCTCGGACTCGAGCTCCAGCCGCTCCTGCATCAGTTTGACGACGATCGCCGTGCTGCTCATGGCCAGCGCACCGGACAGGGCCAGCGCGGTCTGCCAACTCATGCGCCAGAACGTGGGCAGCACCGCGGCCAGCACCAAGGTGCCCAGCGTTCCCACCAGCACCGTCAGCAGCACCTGCGACAGCCCGAGCCCGAAGACGTGGGTCCGCATGGCGCGCAGCTTGGCGAGATTGAACTCCAGCCCGATCACGAACATCAGGAAGACGACACCGAATTCGCCCAGGTGGCGCACGCTGTCGGAGTCCTGCGCCAGGGCCAGCGCATTGGGCCCGATCACCACGCCGACCACCAGGTATCCCAGCATCGGCGGCAATTTCCAGTAGCGGCAAAGCACCACTCCCAGCACCGCAGCCAGCAGGTACAACAGCGTCAGCTCCAGCGAGGTCATGTCCCCCCATGCTATCGGACCCGTAAAATCAGCGGATGACAGGCTTCGACCGCGCGCGCGCCCTTCGGCTGGCGCTGGAAACATTCGACATCGAGGCCGCCGCCGTGCAGGGCCTGAAAGCGCGCACCGGCGACAGCTTCGCGCAGGCGGTGGAAACCATGTTGAACCTGCGCGGCCGCGTGGTGGTGATGGGCATGGGCAAGAGCGGCCACGTGGGCCGCAAGATCGCCGCCACCCTGGCGTCCACCGGCACGCCGGCGATGTTCGTGCACCCGGCCGAGGCCAGCCACGGCGACCTGGGCATGATCCAGCCGATCGACCTGGTGCTGGCCATTTCCAATGGCGGCGAAAGCGAAGAGATCACGGTGATCCTGCCGGTGCTCAAGCGCCTGGGCGTGCCGCTGGTGGGTATGACAGGCAATGCCACGTCCACCCTCGCCAGCCACGCCACCATCGTCCTGGACAGCGGCGTCGAAAAGGAAGCGTGCCCCCTGAACCTGGCGCCGACGGCCAGCACCACCGCGCAACTGGCGCTGGGCGATGCGTTGGCCGTGGCGCTGCTCGATGCCCGCGGCTTCCGCACCGAGGATTTCGCCCGTTCGCACCCGGGCGGCGCGCTGGGCCGCAAGCTGTTGACGCACCTGGGCGACGTCATGCGCACCGGCGACGCCGTGCCGCGGGTGCTGCCGGACGCCGGCTTCTCCGAATTGATGCGCGAGATGAGCGCCAAGGGCCTGGGCGCTTCCGCCGTGACCGACGCGGCCGGGCAGGTGCTGGGCATCTTCACCGACGGCGACCTGCGACGCCTGGTGGAGAAAGGGCAGGACCTGCGCGGGCTCAAGGCCAGCCAGGTGATGCATCCGGGCCCGCGCACGATCCGCCAGGACGCGCTGGCGGCCGAAGCGGCAGCGCTGATGGAGCAGTACCGCATCACCAGCGTGCTGGTGGTCGACGCCAGCGGCACATTGGTCGGCGCGGTGAACAGCAACGACCTGATGCGGGCGAAGGTTATTTGATGACCCCGGCCCTGAATTTCCCCCCCGACCTGCTGCTCGCCGCGCAAGGCATCCGCGTCGCCTTCTTCGACATCGACGGCGTGATGACCGATGGCGGCATCCTGTACAGCAGCGAGGGCGAGACGCTCAAGCGCTTCAACACCCTCGATGGCCTCGGTCTCAAGCTGCTCGAGCGCGGCGGCATCACCCCGGTGGTGATCACCGGGCGCGATTCGGCGCCGCTGCGCAAGCGCCTGCAGGCGCTGGGCGTGCAACACGTGCATTACGGCACCGAAGACAAGCGCCCGGCAGCGGAAAAGACGCTGCAGCAACTGGGGCTGGACTGGTCGCGTGCCGCCGCCATGGGCGACGACTGGCCGGACCTGCCGGTGATGGCGCGCGCGGCCTTCGCGGCGGCGCCACCCAATGCGCACGCGGAAGTGCGCCAGTGCGCGCACTACGTCACGCAGGCGGCGGCGGGCTACGGGGCCGCGCGCGAGTTCTGCGACCTGCTGCTGGTCGCCTGCGGACGCTACGCCGAGTTGCTGGAGGGCTACCGGTGACGAAGATGCGCGGTGTCGGCCGCGCGTGGGACCGCGTCATCATCTACCTGCCGATCATGCTGATGGG
>JAQGMY010000017.1 GCA_028292105.1 Ramlibacter sp. | reverse complement strand
CGCGGATGCATCGGCGCTCCACAGCACCAGCCGGCCGGTGGCGTAGGTGAAATGGGTGCCCGCCACCGCGAGGCCCTCCTGCTCCAGCCGCGCGGGCGTCTGGTCGTCGGCCGCCAGCAGCACTTCGAACGGCGCGCCGGCCTTGATCTGCGCGTGGAACTTGCCGGTGGAACCGAGCACCACCACCGCCTGGTGGCCGCTGGCGCTGGCGAAGCCGGCCGCCAGCTTCTGCATGGGCGCGGCCATGTTGGCGGCCACCGCGACTTGCACCTGCGCGCCCTGGCTACAGGCGGCGGCCAGCAGGCCAAGGCAGAAGGTGAGGGCGCGCAGCATGAGCGCGAGTATAGGAAGATGCCATTGGATGTCGCCGCGGGCAACCCACCACCGTAGGGTGTGCGAGCTTGCTCGCGCACCATCCCCTTCAACTTTTGCGGCTCATTCCTTCGCCCGCAGCTTGCGTCCCAGCTTGCGGTACACCGTGGCGCGGCTGATGCCCAGTGCGCGTGCCGCTTCCATCACGTTGCCGCGCGCCTCGCTCACCGCTTTTCGGATGAGGGCGATCTCGACGTCGCGCAGGGGCAGGCGCGTGCCGGCCGTGGCGCGGGTGTCGCCCGCCGACTGCGCCAGCGCCGCGACGCGCAGCCCCGACCACAACGGCAACTCCATTGGCGTCTGCCTAGTCTGCCCGGCAAGGTCGAACAGGGGCTCCCAGGGTTGCGCGAACAGCTCGCTGCAATGCACCGGCGCGCTGGTGGCGAGGCCCGTCACCATCTCGCGGGCGGCGCCATTGCTGCCCGCCACCCAGCCGTCGCCATCGAGGCAGAGCAGGCCATCGTCGTCGCCGCCGAGCACCCGGCCGGGCCAGTTCAGGCGCAGGACCAGGCGGTGCGGACGCGCCAGCGTCAGCGCGTTTTCGATGCTGCGTGCCGACAGCGCGACCAGGTGCTTCAGCTCGGGCCGCTCGGCGGCGTCGATGCCGGTCAGGTCCAGCATGCCGACGCAGCGGCCATCCGGCCCGAACAGCGGCGCGCCGGCGCAGCTGTAGCAGCTGGTGTCCTGGAAGAAATGTTCGCCGCGGTGCAGCCAGACCGGCTGCAGTTCGGCCAGCGCCGCGCCGATGGCGCTGGTGCCGACGCTGCGCTCGGACAAGTCGACGCCGACGCGGGTGATCAGCGAGGCGCGGCGGTCGCCGCGGTCGATCGAGCCATGGGCGTCGACCACGATGCCTTCCTCGTTGGTGAGCACCGCGAAGTAGCGGGTACTGGCGATGGCACGACCCAGTTGCTCCAGCGCCGGCCGGGCGGCGGTGACCAGCTGGTGATTGGCCTCGGCGATCCGGCGCATGTGCTGCTCGGGGACGACGTCGAAGCCGACGTGCTCGTTCGGCAGGCGGCCGTTGCCCAGGCACCGGCGCCAGGATTTCTCGATGAAGGTGCGTTCGTACCATCCCGCCACCAGCGCGTCGGTCATCGACCGGCCTTCCTGCAGCACGGCATGGCGCGCCCGCGCAATCTGCGGCAGGCGATTCTGCGGTACCGTCGCTCCTGGAACGTGCATGATGCGCTCCCCCTCTTTTCGGCTGGGCAGTGTCGCCGTGCTGGTCGCGGCCCATTGTTCCATTTTGAGAATTTCCCGCTAGTAGCAAAGTGCTCTAAGGGTTTCGCCTAGCAAACGGGTGGAGGCCCGATTCAACAATGCCCCGGAGCTCACTCAGGAGACGAGAGACATGCTGGTACAACTGAAGGTCAACGGCAAGGCGTCGTCCATCGACGTCGCCCCCAACACGCTGCTCGTGACGGCCATCCGCGAGAACCTGCGCCTGACGGGCACGCACGTCGGCTGCGACACCGCCCAATGCGGCGCCTGCACGGTGCTGGTCAACGGCCGCGCGATCAAGTCGTGCAACACGCTGGCGGTGCAGCACCCCGGCGCCGAGATCACCACCATCGAAGGCCTGGCGCAGCCGGACGGCACCATGCACCCGATGCAGGCGGCGTTCAAGGAATGCCACGGGCTGCAATGCGGCTTCTGCACGCCGGGCATGGTGATGAGCGCGGTCGACCTGTGCCACCGCCATCCGGACGCCAGCGACGCGCAGATCCGCGAGCAGCTGGAAGGCAACATCTGCCGCTGCACCGGCTACCAGAACATCGTCAAGGCCGTGCAGCAGGGCGCCTCGGCCACCGCCGCACTTCCCATCGGTCGTTGAGCGCAACCCCAGGAGAAGCCATCATGGGTGCATCCGATTCATTCGCCAGGCTGCCGCACATCGGCGAGTCGGTGCGGCGCAAGGAAGACTACCGCTTCCTCACCGGCGCCGGCCAGTACACCGACGACATCAACCTGCCCAACCAGCGCTACGCGATCTTCGTGCGCTCGCCGCACGCGCATGCAGCCATCCGCTCGATCGATGCCTCCGTGGCCGAGTCGATGCCGGGGGTCGCGCGCGTCTTCACCGGCAAGGATGTCGAAGGCAAGATGGGCGGCCTGCCGTGCGGATGGCTGATCACCAGCACCGACGGCCAGCCGATGAAGGAGCCGCCGCACCCGATCCTGGCGCAGGGCAAGGTGCGCTACGTGGGCGACCACGTGGCCATGGTGGTGGCGGACACGCTGGAGCAGGCGCGCAATGCCGCCGAGGCGGTGGTCGTCGAATACGACGTGCTGCCGGCGGTGGTGGACGTGCGTTCCGCCGGCCAGGCCACCGCGCTGCATGACGCGGCCCCGGACAACCGCTGCTACAAGTGGGCGATCGGCGACAAGGCCGCGGTCGATGCGGTGTTCGCCAAGGCGGCGCACGTCACGAAACTCGACCTGGTCAACAACCGGCTGGTGGCCAACCCGCTGGAGCCGCGCGCGGCGATCGGCTCGTTCAACCGCGCCAGCGACGAATACACGCTGTACGTGTCCAACCAGAATCCGCACGTCGAGCGGCTGCTGATGACCGCCTTCGTGCTCGGCCTGCCCGAGCACAAGGTGCGGGTGATCGCTCCCGACGTCGGCGGCGGCTTCGGCGCCAAGATCTTCCTGTACGCCGAGGACGTGGCGCTCACCTGGGCGGCCAAGCAGCTCAATTGCGCCATCAAGTGGACCTGCGACCGCAGCGAAGCCTTCCTGTGCGACGCCCAGGGCCGCGACCACGTCAGCCACGCCGAGATGGCGATGGACAGCCAGGGCCGCTTCCTGGCGCTGCGCGTGCACACCGATGCCAACCTCGGCGCCTACCTTTCGACCTTCTCGACGGCGGTGCCGACCATCCTCTACGCGACGCTGCTGGCCGGCCAGTACAAGACGCCGCAGGTCTACGTCGAAGTCGACGCCTGGTTCACCAACACGGCGCCGGTGGATGCCTACCGCGGCGCCGGCCGGCCCGAAGCCACCTACCTGCTCGAGCGCCTGGTCACGCGTTGCGCCTGGGAAATGGGCCTGGCGCAGGACGAGATCCGCGAGCGCAACTTCATCGACGCCTTCCCGTACCAGACGCCGGTGGCGCTGCAGTACGACACCGGCGACTACCACGGCGCGCTGTTCAAGGCCAATGCGCTGGCGGACGTCAAGAACTTCGAACAGCGGCGCCAGGCCAGCGAAGCCAGCGGCATGAAGCGCGGCCTGGGCTACAGCAGCTACATCGAAGCCTGCGGCATCGCGCCGTCGAACATCGCCGGTGCGCTGGGCGCCCGGGCGGGCCTGTTCGAATGCGGCGAGGTGCGCGTGCACCCGACCGGCAGCGTCACGGTGTTCACCGGCTCGCACAGCCACGGCCAGGGCCACGAGACCACGTTCGCGCAGGTCGTCGCGGCGCGGCTGGGCATCCCGGTGGAGAACGTCGACGTGGTGCACGGCGACACCGGTCGCGTGCCCTTCGGCATGGGCACCTACGGATCGCGCTCCATCAGCGTCGGCGGCGCCGCCCTCATGAAGGCGCTGGACAAGATCGAGACCAAGGCCAAGAAGATCGCGGCGCACCTGATGGAAGCGGGCGACGGCGACGTCGAATTCTCCAATGGCGAGTTCCGCATCAAGGGCACCGACAAGAAGGTGAGCTTCGGCCAGGTGGCGCTCACCGCTTACGTGCCGCACAACTATCCGCTGGACAAGCTGGAGCCCGGCCTGAACGAGACCGCGTTCTACGACCCGGTCAACTTCACCTTCCCGGCCGGCACCTATGTGTGCGAGGTCGAAGTCGACCCGCAGACCGGCGTGGTGCGCATCGACCGCTTCACCGCGGTCGACGACTTCGGCGTGATCATCAATCCGATGATCGTCGAGGGCCAGGTGCACGGCGGCCTGGCGCAGGGCATAGGCCAGGCGCTGATGGAGCACTGCGTGTATGACAAGGACAGCGGCCAGCTGCTGACCGGCTCGTTCATGGACTACGCGATGCCGCGCGCCGACGACCTGCCCAGCTTCACGCTCGACACCGTGTGCACGCCTTGCACGCACAATGCGCTGGGCACCAAGGGCTGCGGCGAAGCGGGGGCGATAGGCTCGCCACCGGCGGTGATCAACGCCGTCCTCGATGCGCTGAAGGACCTCGGCGTGAAAGATCTCGACATGCCCGCCACATCCAGCCGGGTGTGGGAAGCGATCCAGGCCGCGCGCCCCTGAACGCAGGAGTTTCCGAACATGTACCAATTCACTTTCGAACGTCCCACCTCGCTGGCCGACGCCACGCGCCTGGCCGCCAACGGCAACGCCAAGCTGCTGGCCGGCGGCCAGACCTTGCTGGCCTCCATGAAGCTGCGCCTGGCCAGTCCCGAGCAGCTGATCGACCTCGGCGCCGTGCCGCAACTGGCCGCCATCCGACGTGAAGGCAATGCCATCGTGATCGGTGCGATGGCCAGGCACGTCGACGTCGCTTCCAATCCCGAAGTGCGGTCCGCGATCCCCGGGCTGGCCGACCTGGCCGCCGGCATCGGCGACCGGCAGGTGCGGGCGCTGGGCACGATAGGCGGCTCGCTGGCGAACAACGATCCGGCCGCCTGCTATCCCGCCGGAGCGCTGGCGCTCGACGCCACGATCCACACCGACCGGCGCAAGATCGCCGCCGACGACTTCTTCGCCGGCATGTTCGCCACTGCGCTGGAGGAGGGCGAGCTGATCACGGCAGTGAGCTTCCCGCTCACCCGGCGCGCCGCGTACATCAAGTTCAAGCAGCCGGCCTCGCGCTTCGCGCTGATCGGCGTGTGCGTCGCGCAGACCGACCAGGGCGTGCGGGTGGCAGTCACCGGCGGCGGCAACGGCGTGTTCCGGCACACCGGGCTGGAACAGGCACTCACCAACAGCTTCACGCCGCAGGCGGCGGCCGCGGTGAAGGTGGAGGCCGGGGATCTGTCGGCCGACCTGCACGCGAGCGCAGCGTACCGGGCGAACCTGATCTCGGTGCTGACGCAGCGGGCGGTGACGAAGATCCTGGGCTGAGGGCGGCGCGCCACAGGCCTCACACCGACCCTCTGCCGCAAGCGGCAGAGGGAGCAAGACGGGAAGGGGCCCGGCCGGATGAATAATCGATGCACATGACCGCGCCCGTCCTCCTTTCCATCGACGCCCTCCAGCAAGCCCTGCAAGCCGCCGGCTACTTCGCCGAGCGGCGCCTCGCCACCGCCGTCTTCCTCGCCCTGAAGCTGCAGCGCCCCCTGCTGCTGGAAGGCGAACCCGGCGTCGGCAAGACCGAACTGGCCAAGGCGCTGGCGGTGGCCTTGCAGCGCGTGTTGCTGCGCCTGCAGTGCTACGACGGCCTGGAGCTGCGCGAAGCGCTCTACGAGTGGAATTACGCCGCGCAGCTGCTGCACATGCGCGCCGTCGAAAGCACCGAAAGCGCCGACCAGATCGAGCGCGAGGTCTACCAGGACCGCTACCTGATCCGCCGGCCCCTGCTGCAGGCGCTGCAGGCGCCGGAGCCAGGTGCGGTGCTGCTGATCGACGAGGTCGACCGCGCCGACGAACCGTTCGAGGCTTTCCTGCTGGAATACCTGGGCGAGTACCAGGTCAGCATCCCGGAGATCGGCACCATCAAGGCGCAGGCCACTCCCGTCACCATCCTCACCAGCAACCGCACGCGGGAGCTCAACGACGCGGTCAAGCGGCGCTGCCTCTATCACTGGCTCGACTACCCGGACCGCGACCGTGAACTGGCGATCGTCCGCGCCCGCGTGCCGGAAGCCGGCGACGCCTTGTCGGGGCAGGTCGCGGCCTTCGTCGGCAAACTGCGCAGCCAGCCTTTCGCCAACGCCTTCCAGCGCGCGCCCGGTATCGCCGAAAGCGTCGAGTGGGCGAAGGCGCTGGTGGCGCTGGACACGCTGGCGCTCGACCCGGAGATCGTCACCGACACGGCCGGCATCCTGTTCAAGCAGCGCGAGGACGTGGCGGCGCTGACCCGCGACTTCGCCGCCGACCTGCTCAAGCCCGAGCCGGAGGCGGCTTGAAGCGCCCATGACGGCCCTCGGCGACGCCCGCTGCGGAAAATTCGCCGACAACATCGCCGGCTTTGGCCGGGCGCTGCGGCGCGCCGGACTGCGCATCGACAGCTCCCGCATCGCATTGGCGCAGCAGGCCGCGCAGCTGGTGGGCGTCGAAGACAAGGCGGACCTCGGCGCCGCCATGGAGGCGGTGCTGGTCAGCCGCGAGCAGGAGCGCGAGATCTTCCGCGAGCTGTTCGACGCCTTCTTCCGCGACCCCGCGCTGGCGCACAAGCTGCTCGCGCAGATGCTGCCGTCCAACCAGGGCCAGGCCGAAGCCAGCAAGCGCCGCCCGCGCGTGAGCGAGGCGCTGGCGCCGCAAAAGCGCTTCGGCGGCGGCAACCCCAAGCCGGACAAGGAAGTGGAGTTCGACGCCGCGATGACCTCCAGCGACATGGACCGCTTGCGGCATTCCGATTTCAACGCGCTGTCGATCGGTGAATTCCGGCTGGTCGAGCGGCTCGCGCGCGACATCGCGTTGCCGCTGCCGCAATTGGAGATGCGTCGCATGCGGCCGGGCGGCCGCGGCGCCCGCCTGCACTGGGCCCGCACGCTGCGCCAGGCCGCGCATACCGGCGGCGAGCTGATGGTGTTGCGCCGCATGCAGCGCCGGGCCGAGCCGCTGCCCTTGCTGGTGCTGATCGACGTCTCCGGGTCGATGGAGCGCTACGCGCGGCTGCTGCTGGCCTTCCTGCACGCCGCCACGCGCGGCCATCGCCGCCGCGACGTGTTCGCCTTCGGCACGCACCTCACCGACCTGACGCCGGCCTTTCGCATCGCCGATACCGACGCGATGCTGATCGCCGCCAATTCCGTCATCGAGGACTTCGCCGGCGGCACCCGGCTGGGCGACTCGCTGGCCACCTTGCGCCTGCGCCATGCGCGGCGCCTGGTCGGCCGCCGCACCCTGGTGCTGGTGATCAGCGACGGCCTGGACACCGGCGAGCCGGAGGACCTGGGGCGGGAACTGGATTGGCTGACGCACCGCTGTCGTCGGCTCCTGTGGCTCAATCCCTTGCTGCGCTTTGAGGGCTATGCTCCACTGGCGCGCGGGGCCGCCGTGCTGCATCGCCATGCGCATGCGATGCTCGCGGTGCACGACCTGAGCAAGCTGGAAGACCTGGCGGCGAGCCTGGCC
>JAQGMY010000267.1 GCA_028292105.1 Ramlibacter sp. | reverse complement strand
TCGACGAAGAAGTGGGTCTTG
Organism: Ramlibacter sp.; assembly: GCA_028292105.1. Lineage (GTDB taxonomy): Bacteria > Pseudomonadota > Gammaproteobacteria > Burkholderiales > Burkholderiaceae_C > Ramlibacter. Next base: position 16,315 of record JAQGMY010000267.1, on the reverse strand, counting down.
GCGCGCACGTTGCGCTGGTACAGCGTATGCAGCATCGCATGGCCGGTGCGGTCGGCCGCGGCGCAGGCGCGCTGCACCGGCTTCTCGCCGAAGTTGGCGGTATGGCCGCCGAACGGGCGCTGGTAGATCGTGCCGTCGGGATTGCGGTCGAACGGCATGCCGAAGTGCTCGAGCTCGTAGACGACCTTGGGCGCTTCGCGGCACATGTACTCGATCGCGTCCTGGTCACCCAGCCAGTCCGAGCCCTTGACGGTGTCGTAGAAGTGGTAGTGCCAGTTGTCTTCCGACATGTTGCCCAGCGAGGCGCCGATGCCGCCCTGGGCGGCCACGGTGTGCGAGCGGGTCGGGAAGACCTTGGACAGCACGGCCACGTTCAGGCCTGCCAGGGACAGTTGCAGCGACGCCCGCATGCCGGAGCCGCCGGCCCCCACGATGACGACGTCGAACTTGCGGGTGGTGATGTTGGCGGTGGTGTAGCTCATTGTTCTTTCCTCAGACCCGCCACAGTGCCTGGATCATCCAGCCGGCGCAGCCGACCAGCCAGACGATCACGAAGATCTGCAGGGCCAGCCGGATGGCGACGGGCTTGACGTAGTCCATCAGCACGTCGCGCATGCCGACCCACACGTGGTAGATCAGGCCGATGATGGTGGCGAAGGTCAGGGCCTTCATCCACTGCGGGTGGAAGATGCCGGCCCAGTTGTCGTAGCCGATGGGGCCGCGCGAGAAGATCAGCTGGGCCAGCACCACCAGGGTGAAGAACGCCATCAGGACCGCCGTGACGCGCTGGGCGAGCCAGTCGCGCGTGCCGTAGTGGGCGCCGACGACGGTGCGCCGGGTGCCGTAATTCACTGCCATTTGTGGTTCTCTCCAGGACTTCTTAGTAGGCGCCGAACAGCTTGGCGCCGAGGATGACCGTCAGCAGCAGGCTGGCGATCAGCGTGAACTTGGCCGAGCTGAAACCGAAGGACTTGCTCACCGCCTTGTGGCTGATGTCCATCCACACGTGGCGCACGCCGGCGATGAAGTGGTGCAGGTAGGCCCAGATCAGCGACAGCGTCACCAGCTTGAGCAGAACGCCCGCCGCGCCGTTGTTGAAGGCGAAGCGGAATTTCGCGAACGAGATCTCGGAGGACACGGAGTTGTCGAACATCCAGATGATCAGCGGCAGCAGCACGAACATCAGCACGCCGCTGATGCGGTGGAGGATGGACACCCAGCCGGGTGCCGGCAGCCGGTATTTCGGCAGGTCCGTGAAGGCGTTGATGTTCCGGAATTCCGGCCGCTTCTTGGCGACTGTCATGGGTGGGTTTCTTTCGGGGGAAGGGTGCGGGCAGCCCAAAATTCTATTGCAACGCAACAGATTGATACGAAAGCGTGAAAAAGATCGTCGTCCGGCCGGTCCTTGGCGAGGCTAGCTCAGCTCGTTGCGGTAGTGGTGCGAGTCGGTGCGGTAGAGGCCGCGGCGCAGCTCCATCGGCACGTCGTTGTAGGTGAAGGAAAGCCGTTCCACGGACAGGAGGGGCGCCCCTTCGGCGACGGCCAGCAGGCCGGCCTGCTGGGTCTCCGCCGCGACGGCCCGGATCTTTTCCTCGGCGCGCACCATGCGCACGCCGAACTCCAGCTCGAACAGCGCGTAGGTGGGGCCCTGGTGGGCGGCGAGCTGTTCCGCGGTGAGGCCCTTGAAAGCGTTGCCCGGCAGCCAGATGTCTTCCAGGATGGTCGGCACGGCGCCGAAGGTGAGCACGCGCCTGACCTGCATCACCGCGTCGCCGGTGCGCAGCGCCAGCGCGCGGGCGATGTCGGCGTTGGCGCGCACGCGCCGGCAGTCGAGGATGCGGCGCTGGGCGGGCCCTTCCTCACCGCTGTCCGGCACCAGCTTGAGGAAGCGGTAGCGCACCTGCTGCTCGGTATGCGTGGCGACGAAAGTGCCCTTGCCCTGGCGGCGCACCACCAGGTTTTCGGCCGCAAGCTCGTCGATGGCCTTGCGCACCGTGCCCTGGCTCACCCGGAAGCGCGCCGCCAGTTCCATCTCGCTGGGGATGGCTTCGCCGGGCTTCCATTCGCCGGTCTCCAGGCTTTGCAGGATGAGGCCCTTGATCTGTTGGTAGAGCGGGCTGAAGGCAGGCGTCGCCGGCGGGTCGGCGGCGGCGGGGGAGTCGGCGGTGTGGGAGGAAGCCATGGGCAGCGGGAGCACGCCTGGCGGATCGCCTTGCGTTTGCCTCCATGATATCTTATATAAGACATAAGACAAGTTGACCCGCCGCCGTGGTGCGCGGTACACTCGCGGGCTCTCCCACCGGGCCCCAGCCACGCGCCGCGCCCCTGTCGAGACTGCACGTACTGCCAACCTTCCTTCGGAGATTTCCATGAGCAAGAAGCCCGTTCGCGTGGCCGTCACCGGCGCCGCCGGCCAGATCGGTTACGCCCTGTTGTTCCGCATCGCCTCCGGCGAGATGCTGGGCAAGGACCAGCCCGTGATCCTGCAGCTGCTCGAAGTGCCGGTCGAAGGTCCGCAGAAGGCGCTCAAGGGCGTGATGATGGAGCTGGAAGACTGCGCCTTCCCGCTGCTGGCCGGCATGGAAGCCCATGGCGACCCCATGACCGCGTTCAAGGACACCGACTACGCGCTGCTGGTCGGTTCCATGCCGCGCAAGGCCGGCATGGAACGCTCCGAGCTGCTGTCCATCAACGGCAAGATCTTCATCGGCCAGGGCCAGGCGCTCGACAAGGTGGCATCGCGCAACGTCAAGGTGCTGGTGGTCGGCAACCCGGCCAACACCAACGCCTACATCGCCATGAAGAGCGCGCCCAGCCTGCCGCGCAAGAACTTCACCGCCATGCTGCGCCTGGACCACAACCGCGCGCTGTCGCAGGTCGCGGCCAAGACCGGCACCCAGGTCAAGGACATCGAGAAGCTGACGGTGTGGGGCAACCACTCGCCCACCATGTACGCCGACTACCGTTTCGCCACCGTCAACGGCAAGAAGGTCAAGGACCTGATCAACGACCAGGAATGGAACGCCAACACCTTCCTGCCGACGGTGGGCAAGCGCGGCGCAGCGATCATCGAGGCGCGCGGCCTCTCGTCCGCCGCCTCCGCCGCCAATGCCGCCATCGACCACATGCGCGACTGGGCGCTGGGCACCAACGGCAAGTGGGTCACCATGGGCATCCCGTCGGACGGCCAGTACGGCATCCCGAAGGACACCATGTTCGGTTTCCCGGTGACCGTCGAGAACGGCGAGTACAAGGTGGTCGACGGGCTCGAGATCGACGCCTTCTCGCAGGAACGCATCAACCTGACGCTGAAGGAACTGGAAGAAGAAAAGGCGGGCGTCGCCCACCTGCTCTGACCTGGCTTGTCATTGCGGGCTCGGCCCGCGATCTATGCAGCGCCGGCTGGCGTGCATGGATCCCGGTCAAGCCCGGGATGACCTGCACGGAACTCATGACCCACCCTCGCGACATCCTCCTCGGCGCACAGGCGCGCACCGGCACGCTGCCGGTGTGCGACCACTACAGCGGCGTCGAAGCGCGGATGCGCAAGAGCCTGGCGCTGCAGGCGGAGATGACCGAGGAGTTCGGCGCCTGCGTGTTCGACGTGACGCTGGACTGCGAGGACGGCGCGCCGGTCGGCGGCGAGGCGGAGCACGCCGCCCTCGTCGTGTCGCTGGCACGCTCCGCGGCGCTGAACGCGCGCGTCGCGGTGCGGGTGCATCCGGTGGACCATCCCGCCTTCGACAGCGATGTCGCCACCATCGCCGGCCAGGCCGGCGACCGGCTGGTGCACATCATGCTGCCGAAAGTGGAGTCCTTCGCGGACGTCGAGCGTGCCGCCCGCGCGCTCGATGCCGCCGGTGCCAGGCAATTGCCTCTGCACGGCCTGATCGAGTCCCCGGCCGCGGTCCATCGCGCCTTCGACATCGCCGGCCATCCGCGCATGCAGTCCCTCAGCTTCGGACTGATGGATTTCGTCTCGGCCCACGGCGGCGCCATTCCTTCGCACGGCATGGGCATCAGCGGCCAGTTCACGCACCCGCTGGTGGTGCGCGCCAAGCTGGAGATCGCCTCCGCCTGCCACGCGCATGGCAAGGTGCCCGCGCACGGCGTGGTGACGGAATTCAAGGACCGGGCCGCGTTCCGGGCAGCGGCGTCGCGCGCGGCCAACGAGTTCGGTTACACGCGCATGTGGAGCATCCACCCCGACCAGATCCGCCCGATCGTCGAAGTCTTCGCCCCCAGCCCGGACGAAATTCACAAGGCGTCACAACTCCTGCGGGCCGCCGAGGCCGCGGAGTGGGCGCCGATCAGTTTCGACGGCAAACTCGAAGACCGGGCGAGCTACCGCTACTACTGGCAGGTGCTGGAGAAGGCACACCAGACGGGCCGGCAGCTCCCCGACGAAGCGCGCGCGTGGTTCGCCACGCCGCGTCCCCAATAGTCCAGAGGAGTCATTCGAATGAAGTTTCCGATTGCGGCCATCCTGTTCGCAGCGCTGTCCACCACTGCGCTGGCGCAAACGCCCACCAAGCCCGCTGCCAAGCCCGCCGCCAAGGCTGCGGCCGTCAAGCCGGTGGCCAAGTCCGCCGGCAAGGAAGCCGTGAAGAAGCGCCCCACCGCAGCCCAGCGCCTGGCCATCGAGGAGGCGACGCCGACCGAGGAAGCCGATCCGAGGCTGACGCTGACCGAGGCCGACCTGGCCATGGCCAAGCGCGTGCACATCGGCGAGATCCAGTGCGAGCTGGGCGCCAAGGTCACCATCAAGGCCATGAAGCGTGACGGCTTCTTCTTCGTCACCCGCGGCATCAACCGCTTCGTGATGCACCCGGTGGAAAGCCGCACCGGCGCGATCCGGCTGGAAGACGCGATCCGCGGCGCCGTGTGGATCCAGCTTGGCAACAAGTCGATGCTCATGAGCCAGAAGGAAGGCAAGCGCCTCGCCGACGAGTGCCAGAGCCCGGAGCAGCTGCAGGTCGCCAACGACATGAAGACGCGCCCGGCGATCAACATCCTCGAGCCCGCGCCCAAGGCTGTTCCCGCCGTGGCAACGCAAACGGCACCCGCCTCGCCGACGACATCGGCTGGCGAGGCTGGCTCGCCTGGCGTGACTTCGCCCGCGACCACCATGCCGCTGCCGGTCGCCAGCGACCCGAAATAACCATCAGGACCTAGAACGGAGAGTTCCCCATGTTGCAAGCCTACGTTGAACACGTCGCCGAGCGCGCCGCACTCGGCATCCCGCCGTTGCCGCTGTCGGCCAGGCAGACCGCCGAAGTGATCGAGCTGATCAAGACGGCGCCGGAGAAGGAAGAGGGCTTCCTGCTGGACCTGCTGACCCACCGGGTGCCCCCGGGCGTGGACGACGCCGCCAAGGTCAAGGCGAGTTTTCTCGCCGCCGTGGCGCATGGGGACCTGCAGGTGTCCGCGCTGTCGCGCGAGAAGGCGACGGAGCTGCTCGGCACGATGGTCGGCGGCTACAACGTCAAGCCGCTGATCGACCTGCTCGACGACGTCGCCGTGGCTTCGGTGGCCGCCGCCGCACTGAAGAAGACGCTGCTGATGTTCGACTTCTTCCACGACGTCGCCGAGAAGGCGCGCGCCAACAATGCGTTCGCCAAGGAAGTGATCCGCAGCTGGGCCGACGCCGAATGGTTCACCAGCCGCACCGAACTGCCGCAGAAGATCACCGTCACCGTGTTCAAGGTGCCCGGCGAGACCAACACCGACGACCTGTCGCCCGCTCCCGACGCCTGGTCGCGCCCCGACATCCCGCTGCACACCCTGGCCATGCTGAAGAACACCCGCCCGGGCGCGGCCTTCAAGCCGGAAGAAGACGGCAAGCGCGGCCCGATGAAGTTCATCGAGGAACTCAAGGCCAAGGGCCACCAGATCGCCTACGTGGGCGACGTGGTCGGCACCGGGTCGTCACGCAAGTCGGCCACCAACAGCGTGATCTGGGCCACCGGCCAGGACATCCCGTTCGTGCCGAACAAGCGCTTCGGCGGCGTCACGCTCGGCGGCAAGATCGCGCCGATCTTCTTCAACACGCAGGAAGATTCGGGCGCGCTGCCGATCGAGGTCGACGTCTCCAGGCTGGAGATGGGCGACGTGATCGACATCTACCCGTACGAAGGCACGATCGAGAAGGACGGCGCCGTCGTCGAGCGTTTCTCGCTCAAGAACGACGTGCTGCTCGACGAAGTGCGCGCCGGCGGCCGCATCAACCTGATCATCGGCCGCTCGCTCACCGCCAAGGCGCGTGAGTTCCTGGGCCTGCCGGCCTCCACCGTGTTCCGCCTGCCCAAGCCCACCACCGATTCCGGCAAGGGCTTCACGGTGGCGCAGAAGATGGTCGGCCGCGCCTGCGGCCTGCCCGAAGGCAAGGGCGTGCGTCCCGGCATCTATTGCGAACCGCGCATGACCACCGTCGGCAGCCAGGACACCACGGGCCCGATGACGCGCGACGAGCTGAAGGACCTGGCGTGCCTGGGCTTCTCGGCCGACATGGTGATGCAGTCGTTCTGCCACACGGCGGCCTACCCGAAGTCGGTGGACGTGAAGACGCACCGCGAGCTGCCGGCCTTCATCAGCAACCGCGGCGGCGTTTCCCTGCGCCCGGGCGACGGCGTGATCCACAGCTGGCTGAACCGCCTGCTGCTGCCCGACACCGTCGGCACCGGCGGCGACAGCCACACGCGCTTCCCGATCGGCATCAGCTTCCCGGCCGGCTCCGGCCTGGTCGCCTTCGCCGCCGCCACCGGCGTGATGCCGCTGGACATGCCCGAATCGGTGCTGGTGCGCTTCAAGGGCGAAATGCAGCCGGGCATCACCTTGCGCGACCTGGTGCACGCCATCCCCTACTACGCGATCAAGCAGGGCCTGCTGACGGTCGCCAAGGCCGGCAAGGTCAACGTGTTCTCCGGGCGCGTCCTGGAGATCGAGGGCCTGCCGGACCTGAAGGTGGAACAGGCTTTCGAGCTGTCCGACGCTTCGGCCGAGCGCTCCGCCGCCGGTTGCACGGTGAAGCTGAACAAGGAGCCGGTGGCCGAGTACCTGCAGTCCAACGTGGTCCTGATGAAGAACATGATCGCGCAGGGCTACGCCGACAAGCGATCGCTGGAGCGCCGCATCCGCGCCGTCGAAGCCTGGCTGGCCAACCCCAGCCTGCTGGAAGCCGACCAGGACGCCGAGTACGCCGCCGTGATCGAGATCGACATGACGCAGATCACCGAGCCGCTGCTTTGCTGCCCGAACGACCCGGACGACGTGAAGCCGCTGTCGGCGGTGCAGGACACGAAGATCGACGAAGTGTTCATCGGCTCCTGCATGACCAACATCGGCCACTTCCGGGCGGCGTCGGCGCTGCTGGAAGGCAAGCGCGACATCCCGGTGAAGCTGTGGGTGGCGCCGCCCACGCGCATGGACGCCGAGCAGCTGACCAAGGAAGGCCACTACGCCAACTTCGGCGGCGCCGGTGCGCGCACCGAGATGCCGGGCTGCTCGCTGTGCATGGGCAACCAGGCGCAGGTGAAGGAAGGCGCCACCGTGGTGTCCACTTCGACGCGCAACTTCCCCAACCGCCTGGGCAAGAACACGAACGTGTTCCTGGCCTCCGCCGAGCTGGCGGCGATCGCCTCCAAGCTCGGTCGCATCCCCACCGTCGCCGAGTACCACGCCGACATGGGCGTGATCAACAAGGACGGCGACAAGGTGTACCGCTACCTGAACTTCGACCAGATCGAGGACTACGCGGACGCGGCCAAGGAAGTGACGGTCTGAGGACTGCGCCTCCCTGCGAAAAAGCGGTCTCCGGGCCGCTTTTTCTTTGGGCCGCCGACGGGGTTCGGGGCGCCCCAGCCGCGCGCAGCCGGTAGCATGCCCGCACAAACCAACACCAAAGGACAGAGATGTTCCGCTCCTTCTTCTTCTCCCGACGCTGGCTTCCCTGGTCGGTGCTGGGCACGCTGCTGATCCTCTTCGCCACCTGGTACCGGGTGCAGCTGGACGTGCGGATCAACGAGTGGTTCGGGACCTTCTACGACCTGGTGCAGAAGGCGCTGACCACGAAGGGGAGCATCACGCAGGCCCAGTACTGGCAGCAGATCATGACCTTCTTCTCCATCGCGATGATCTACATCACGGTGGCGGTGCTGATCGACTTCTTCACGCGGCACTACGTGTTCCGCTGGCGCATGGCGATGAACGAGTACTACATGCAGTACTGGCAGAAGCTGCGCACGGTGGAAGGCGCGGCGCAGCGGGTGCAGGAGGACACGATGCGCTTCGCCCGCATCGTCGAAGGGCTGGGCGTGGACCTCGTGCGCAGCGTGATGACGCTGGCGGCCTTCCTGCCGATCCTGTGGGCGCTGTCGGACAGGATCACGGAAGTGCCCATCCTCGGGGCCATTCCGCATTCGCTGGTATGGGTGTCGATCGGCTGGGCGCTCTTCGGCACCGTGCTGCTGGCGGTCACCGGGATCATGCTGCCGGGACTGGAGTTCCAGAACCAGCGGGTGGAAGCGGCGTATCGCAAGGAGCTGGTGTACGGCGAGGACGATGCCGCGCGGGCGTCGCCCCCGGTGGCCACGACCTTGTTCGCCGGGGTGCGGCGCAATTACTTCCGCCTGTACTTCCACTACCTGTACTTCGACGTCGTGAAGTGGTCTTACCTGCAGGCGAGCGTGCTCGTGCCGCTGGTGGCGATGGGGCCGACGGTGGTCGCGGGTGTGTTCACGCTCGGCGTGTTCCAGCAGATCGCCCGCGCCTTCGACAAGGTGACGGAGTCGTTCCAGTACCTGGTCATGAGCTGGAGCACGATCATCGAGCTGATCTCGGTCTACAAGCGGCTGCGCGCGTTCGAAGCGCGCATCAATGATCCGGACGCGGGGCCGCCGCCGGGGGTGGTGCAGGCGCCGGTGGTGTCGTGAGCGACGCTCTGCGCTAAGCCGCCGCCAGCGCCCGCAAAGCCTGCGCCGTGAATGCATCCGCCGGAAAAAAGGTTTCCAGCGCCAGGTCCTGCAAGGTCACGTCGATCGGCGTGCCGAACACGGTCGTCGTACTGATGAAACTCAGCACCGCCCCCTGCGCCGTGCGAAACCGCAGCGGCATCGCCACCCCCAGCAGCTCGCCGTCCAGGCGGGTGGCATCGGCATCGGCAGGCATCGGATAGGCGCGCAGTTCCTCCTGCAAGGCCTGCAAGGTGGTGTCCCCGGTCAGCTGGATCTGCTGGCGCAGCCGCTCGAACAGGTGGTGTCGCCACTGTCCCAGGTTGACGATATGCGGCGCCAGCCCCCGGGGGTGCAGGCTCAGGCGCAGCACGTTCACCGTACCTTGCAGCAGCGAAGGATCGGCGCGTGCCAGCAGGTGCGGCACCATCGCGTTGTGCGCCAGCAGGTTCCAGTGCCTGTCGACCGCCAGCGCGGGGTAGGGCTCGTGGCTGCGCAGGATCAGGTGGACGGCATCGCGGGCCGCCGCCAGCGCGGGGTCGTCCAGGGGACGCTCCCGGTACATGGGCGCATAACCAGCGGCGACCAGCAGCGCATTGCGCTCACGAAGCGGGATGTCCAGCCGCTCCGCCAGCCGCAGCACCATCTCGCGACTGGGCACGGAGCGGCCGGTCTCGACGAAACTGAGGTGGCGCGTCGAGATGTCGGCTTCACCGGCCAGGTCGAGCTGGCTCATGCGGCGGCGCTGGCGCCAGTGGCGCAGGTGTTCGCCGAAAGACCGCAGCTGCGCGCCGGGCCCGGGCGAGGCGATGGCAAGGTCCATGGCAGCGATGGTAGACGCGCCCCGGCGCGCCGGCCATGACCTCCGAGGTCATGGACCCGCTGCGCCGCGGCGCCGCGCCGCGCCCGGGCCTGGGCAGCGGCGGGTCCCCGGGCATCTTGTATGCTGGCAGTCCATGGGCGACGAGCGCCGCCGCCAGCATCCAAGAGAGATTCCCATGACCCGTGTTTTCAATTTCAGTCCCGGTCCCGCCACCTTGCCGGAGCCCGTGCTGCGCCAGGCCGCCGAAGAGATGCTGGACTGGCACGGCAGCGGCATGTCGGTGATGGAAATGAGCCATCGCGGCAAGGAGTTCATCTCCATCTACGACGAGGCGCAGGCACTGCTGCGCGAGTTGCTGGGCATCCCCGACAACTACAAGGTGCTGTTCATGCAGGGCGGCGCGATCGGCGAGAACGCCATCGTCCCGATGAACCTGATCGCCCGCACCGGCAAGGCGGACTACGCGCTGACCGGCGACTGGTCGAAGAAGTCCGCCAAGGAAGCGGCCAACTTCGGCACCGTGAACGTCGCCGTCAGCGCCGATGCGTCCAGGTTCACGGCGATCCCCAAGCAGGCGGCGTGGAAGCTCGACCCAGGCGCTGCCTACGTGCACATCTGCTCGAACGAAACCATAGGCGGCGTGCAGTTCCACTGGACGCCGGACACCGGCCCGGTGCCGCTGGTGGCCGACATGTCCTCGGACATCCTGTCGCGGCCGATCGACGTCAGCCAGTACGGCTTGATCTACGCCGGCGCCCAGAAGAACATGGGGCCGTCCGGCCTCACCGTCGTGATCGTGCGCGAAGACCTGCTGGGGCATGCACTGCCCGTCACGCCGTCCGCCTTCAACTACAAGATCCAGGGCGAGAACGACTCGATGTACAACACGCCGCCGACCTACGCGATCTACATCGCCGGCCTGGTGCTGAAATACTTCAAGTCGCTGGGCGGCATGAAGGCCATCGAGGAGCGCAATCGCGCCAAGGCGCGGGTGCTGTACGAGTTCCTGGACAGCAGCAGCTTCTATCGCAACCCGATCGCCAGGGAGGACCGCTCCCTGATGAACGTGCCCTTCTGGCTGAAGGACGACAAGCTGGACGCGGCCTTCCTGAAGGGCGCGCAGTCGCGCGGCATGATCCAGCTCAAGGGCCACCGCTCCGTCGGCGGCATGCGCGCCTCGATCTACAACGCGATGCCGATCGAGGGCGTGCAGCAGCTGGTGAAGTACATGAAGGAGTTCGAGGCCGAAAATGGCTGACAAGCCCTTCGGGATCCAGGTTCTCAACCAGATCTCGAAGTCTGGTCTCGACAAGCTGCCGGCCGGCCGCTACATCACCGGCAAGGACCTCGCCGCGCCCGACGCGATCCTGGTGCGTTCCGCCGACCTGCATGCAACCACCATCCCGCCGTCGGTGCTGGCGGTCGGCCGCTGCGGCGCGGGCACCAACAACATCCCGGTGGCGGCGCTCACCGCGCGCGGCGTGCCGGTGTTCAACGCGCCGGGCGGCAACGCGAATGCGGTCAAGGAGCTGGTACTGGCGGGCATGCTCATGGCGGCCCGCAACCTGCCGGCGGCCGAGCGCTTCGTCCACGGGCTGGATCCGCGCAACCCACAGCTGGAGAAGGCGATCGAGGACGGCAAGAAGGCTTTCGCCGGCTTCGAGTTGTGCAGCCACACGCTCGGCGTGATCGGGCTGGGCAAGGTGGGCGCGCTGGTGGCCGACGCCGCAATCAAGCTGGACATGCAGGTGATGGGCTTCGATCCGCACATCACGGTGGACGCGGCGTGGAGCCTGCCGGCGCAGGTGCGGAAGGCCGCCAGCGTCGACGACGTGCTCAAGAACTCGGACTTCGTGACCCTGCATGTGCCCCTGGTCGAGGCGACGCGGCACATGGTGAATGCCGACAACCTGCGGCTGATGCGCCCGGGCGCCGTCCTGCTCAATTTCTCGCGGGATGGCGTGGTCGACGACCAGGCCGTGCTCGCGGCGCTCGGAGCCTCGCAGCTGGGCTGCTATGTCTGCGACTTCCCGCACGCGGCGCTGCTGGGCCATCCGAAAGTGATCGCCCTGCCGCACCTGGGTGCTTCGACCCGCGAAGCCGAGGACAACTGCGCGGCCATGGTCGCGGACCAGCTGCGCGACTTCCTGGAGCAGGGGAACATCCGCAACGCCGTCAACTTTCCCAGCGTCAGCATGCAGCGCGAGTCGCGCTGGCGGGTGGCGATCGCCAATGCCAACGTGCCCAACATGCTGGGGCAGATCTCCACGGCCATGGCCAATGCGGGGCTCAACATCCACAACATGGTCAACAAGTCGCGCGGCGACATGGCCTACACCCTGGTGGACGTGGACAGCGCTGTCAGCGACTCCGTGCTGGACGCCATTCGCGCCATCGACGGGGTGCTGGTGGTCCGTTACCTGCCGAGCCAGGCGTAACGGCGGCCCAGCCCGCTTTCCTTCGTCTAGCTGCACAATGATGCAAAGCAATAACGCAAGAGGACGAGCATGCCCAACGCATTTGCCAGCACCCTCCGGACCTTCAAGGCCGGGATAGGCCGCAGCGGCCAGTACTACTCGCTGCCGGCGCTGGCTGAACATTACCCCACTGTCAAACGCCTGCCGGTCTCGCTGCGGATCGTGCTCGAGTCGGTGCTGCGCCACTGCGACGGCCGCAAGGTCACGACCGAGCACGTGGAGCAGCTGGCCAACTGGAAGCCCAACGCCGAGCGCACCACCGAGATCCCGTTCACCGTCGCGCGCGTGATCCTCCAGGACTTCACCGGCGTTCCCTTGCTGGCCGACCTGGCCGCGATGCGCAGCGCGGCCCAGAGGCTGGGCAAGGACGTCGGCCGCATCGAGCCGCTGGTGCCGGTGGACCTGGTCGTCGACCACTCGATCATGGTTGACCACTACGGCAAGAAGGACGCGATCGACCTGAACATGAAACTGGAGTTCCAGCGCAACCGCGAGCGCTACCAGTTCATGAAATGGGGCATGCAGGCCTTCGACACCTTCGGCGTGGTGCCGCCCGGCTTCGGCATCGTGCACCAGGTCAACCTCGAATATCTCGCGCGCGGCATCCACCAGCGCGCCGACGGCGTCTGCTACTTCGACTCGCTGGTCGGCACCGACAGCCACACCACGATGATCAACGGCATCGGCGTGGTCGGCTGGGGCGTGGGCGGCATCGAAGGCGAGGCCGCGATGCTGGGCCAGCCGGTCTACTTCCTCACGCCGGACGTCGTCGGCCTGGAGCTCACCGGCAAGTTGCGCGAAGGCTGCACCGCCACCGACCTGGTGCTCACCGTCACCGAGCTGCTGCGCAAGCACAAGGTGGTGGGCAAGTTCGTCGAGTTCTTCGGCGAGGGCACGCGCAGCCTGGCCGTGCCTGACCGCGCCACCATCGCCAACATGGCGCCCGAGTACGGCGCCACCATGGGCTTTTTCCCGGTGGACGAGCGCACCATCGATTATTTCGAAGGCACCGGCCGCAGCAAGGACGAGATCAGGTTCCTGGAGGCCTACTTCAAGGCGCAAGGCATGTTCGGCGTGCCGGCGGCGGGCGAGATCGACTACTCCACCGTGGTGCGGCTCGACCTCGGCGAGGTCACCCCCAGCCTGTCCGGGCCGAAGCGCCCCCAGGACCGCATCGAACTCGGCAAGGTGGCCGGCACCTTCCGCTCGCTGTTCTCCAGGCCGATCAGCGAGAACGGCTTCAACCAGTCGGCCGACGTGCTGCTGACGCGGCACCTGGTGGAGCGCCCCAACGTGGACGAGGACCAGGAGCACGTGCCCGACGAGCACATCCCCGAAAATCCGCCGGCCCCGCTTGCCGCCCCGCGCTTCGAAGTGGAAATGGAGGCGAACAAGCCGACCATGCGCGCGGCGCACGCCATGTCGGTGCCGCTGGTCGAAGGCGGCGGCATCACGATAGGCAATGGCGACGTGTTGATCGCGGCCATCACGAGCTGCACCAATACCTCCAATCCCGGCGTGCTGCTGGCCGCCGGCTTGCTGGCGAAGAAGGCGGTGGAAAAGGGCCTGAAGGTCCAGCCGCACATCAAGACGTCGCTCTCGCCCGGCTCGCGCATCGTCACGGAATACCTCCAGGACGCCGGCTTGCTGCCCTACCTGGAACAGCTCGGTTTCACGCTGGCCGGTTACGGCTGCATGACCTGCATCGGCAACTCCGGCGACCTCACGCCCGAGATCAACCAGGCGATCAGCGAAAGCGACCTGGTCTGCGCTTCGGTGCTCTCCGGCAACCGCAACTTCGAAGCCCGCATCCACCCCAACATCAAGGCCAACTTCCTGGCCAGCCCGCCGCTCGTGGTGGCGTATGCCATCGCCGGCACCGTGCTGAAGGACCTGATGACCGAACCGGTGGGGCAGGGCGAGGACGGCAAGGACGTCTGGCTGGGCGACATCTGGCCGTCCAGCGACGAGATCCACAAGCTGATGAAGTACGCGATGAACGCCAGGCGCTACCGCGCGAACTACGCCAAGGTGAAAACCGAACCTGGCGTGCTCTGGGAGGACATCCAGGGGGTGGCGGGCGACACCTACAACTGGCCCAAGAGCACGTACATCGCCGAGCCGCCGTTCTTCGACGACTTCACGCTGGAGCTGCCGGAGGTGGCGCCGCTGAAGGTCGGCGACCCGGGGCCCAACGTGATCCGCGATGCGCGCGTCATCGCGCTGTTCGGCGACTCGATCACCACCGACCACATCTCGCCGGCCGGCTCCATCAAGGACACCTCGCCGGCCGGCCGCTGGCTGCAGGCACACGGGGTGCTCAAGCCCGACTTCAACAGCTACGGCTCGCGCCGCGGCAACCACGAGGTGATGATGCGTGGCACCTTTGCCAACGTGCGCATCCGCAACCTGATGCTGCCGCCGGGCGCGGATGGTTCGCGCGAAGAGGGCGGGCTCACGCTGTACCGCGGCGCGGATGGACGGGTGGAGAAGATGTTCATCTACGACGCCGCCATGAAGTACATGGCCGAGGGCCGCTCCACGGTGGTCTTCGCCGGCGAGGAATACGGCACCGGATCGTCGCGCGACTGGGCGGCCAAGGGAACGCAGCTGCTGGGGATCAAGGCGGTGGTGGCGCGCAGCTTCGAGCGCATCCACCGCAGCAATCTCGTGGGCATGGGGGTGCTGCCGCTGCAGTTCGAAGGCGACATGAGCTGGCAGACGCTGGGGCTGACGGGCGACGAGATGATCGACATCATCCCCGACCCGCAGCTGCGGCCGCAAAGCCAGGCCGTGATGGTCATCCGGCAGCCGGGCGCGGAAAGCCGCGAGGTCAAGCTGCGGCTGCGCATCGACACGCCGATCGAGGTCGACTACTACCGCCACGGCGGCATCCTGCCTTACGTCTTGCGGCAGCTGCTCGCTGCGTGACGAGCGAACTGCTGGTAGCCGGCGGCGGGATCGGTGGTTTGGCGGCGGCGCTGGCGGCGCGGCGCGCCGGCTGGGAAGCGCGCGTGCTGGAACAGGCCGATGCCTTCTCCGAGGTCGGTGCCGGCATCCAGCTGGGTCCCAACGCGACGCGCATCCTGGGCGAATGGGGCGTGCTGCAAGGCGCCTTGCGCGAGCAGGCCGCGGTGCCCCCTGTGCTTCGCGTGCGCGACGCGCTGGATGGCCGTGAGCTGGGGCAGCTGGAACTGGGCGACGCCTTCGCCGAACGCTACGGGGCGCCCTACCTGACGATGCATCGCGCCGACCTGCAGGCCGGCCTCCTGCTCACCGCGGGCGAAGCGGGCGCCCGCCTGCGCAGCGCCACCAGGGTGGATCGGGTGGAGCAGGCCGATTTCTTCGGCGTGCGGGCGCACACCTCGGACAGGAAGTCGGTCGAAGGCGATGCGCTGGTCGTCGCCGACGGCGTCTGGAGCCGATTGCGCGAGGCGGTGGTGCAGGACGGTCCCGCGCGGCCGACCGGCCACCTGGCGTACCGTGCAGTGGCCAGCCAGCGCGACCTGCCGCCGGGCTTGCGCAGCCAGGAGGTGACGGTGTGGCTGGCGCCCCGCATGCATCTGGTGACCTATCCGGTGCGCGGCGGCGAGGCGCTGAACGCTGTCTGCATCGTGCAGGGCACGCACCCGGGTGACCCGCAGGACTGGGACCACGCGGCGACGCAAAAGCAGCTGGGGTCCGCGGTGGGCCGCGCCTGCGCGACGGTGCGCGACCGCATCGCGGGCATGCCGACGTGGCGCTTGTGGGTGCTGCATGACCGGCCGCCGGTGGCGTCCGCCGCGGCGCTGTCCCAGGGGCGGATCGCGCTGCTGGGAGATGCCGCGCATCCGATGCGGCCGTACCTCGCGCAGGGTGCGGCGATGGCGATCGAGGATGCGCGCGAACTGCAGCGCGTGCTCGCGGTGACCGACGGGCGCGTCATCGACGTGCCCCTCGCGCTGCGCCGCTATGCCCTCAATCGCTGGGAACGCGTGGCGAAGGTGCAGGAGCAATCGCGTCGCAATGGAACGATCTTCCATGCGGGCGGGGCCTTGCGCTGGGGGCGCAACCTGGCGCTCAGGGCC
>JAQGMY010000494.1 GCA_028292105.1 Ramlibacter sp. | reverse complement strand
GCAGTGGCGGTGGTAGATCTCGCCCGCCTGCGTCAGCGACAGCTTGCGGGTGGTCCGCTGCAGCAGCCGCACGCCCAGGCGTGCCTCGAGCTGTGCAATGCGCCGCGACAGCTTCGACTTGGGCACGTTCAGGGAGCGGCCGGCGGCGGCAAAACCGCCGCGGTCGACCACCTCCGCAAAGAAGAGCATGTCGTTGAGGTCCTGCATCGCCCGGCTCCATTGTCCTATGTACAGGACAATCTAACGCACTTTCGCCGGCTTATCAGCCGACCGATGCCGCCACACAATCTGTCCAATGGACGGAGACGTCCGCCCCATCACCAGGACAAGATCATGAAACTGCTGCACATCGATTCAAGCGCCCTCGGCGCCAACTCCGTCTCGCGTGAACTCACCCGTCGCACCGCCGCCGAATGGCTGGCCACGCATCCGGGCACGGTCGTCGAGCATCTCGACCTGGTCGCGAACGCGCCGACCCACCTCGACATGGACTCGCTGGGCTTTCGCCTCCCGCCGGACGCAGCGGGCCTGACGGACGTGCAGAAGCGCGAGAACGCCATTTCCGAAAAGCTGGTCAGCCAGTTCCTGGCGGCCGACGTCGTGGTGATCGGCGCCCCCATGTACAACTTCTCCGTGCCCAGCCAGTTGAAGGCCTGGATCGACCGCATCGCGCAGGTCGGCCGCACCTTCAAGTACACCGAAAAGGGCCCGCAAGGCCTGGCCGGCGGCAAGACGGTGATCGTGGCCTCCAGCCGCGGCGGCGTGTACTCCAGCAATCCGGCGCTGGCCGGCCTGGACCACCAGGAAAGCTACCTGCGCACGGTGTTCGGCTTCTTCGGCATCACCGACATCCGCTTCGTGCGCGCGGAAGGCGTGGCGATGGGCGATGCGGCCAGGACCGAGGCACTGGTTGCCGCCGATGTGCAGATCAAGACGCACACCGGCACGGCTGCCAATGAGGGCAAGGCGGCGATCGCTGCTTGAGGACGGGATGGTGCGCGAGCAAGCTCGCACACACCACGCGCCGGGGCGCGGAGCCGGCGCGACGATGGCGCGATCGTAGGGTGTGCAAGCGCAGCTTGCGCACCTCTCAGCGATTGGCCACCGCGTCGGCGTGATGCCGCACGAACTGGTCGAAACGCTCGAGGAATTTCTGCAGGAACTCCCTGGTGTCGTCGGCCCCTATGCCGCCGCCAGGGGCAAACAGCCCGGGCTTGTTCGCGATGAACATCTCGGGCTGTCCCAACGTGGGCATGTCCAGGTAGGCCAGGATGTTGCGCAGGTGCTGCTGCGCCAGCGCCGTGCCGATCGCGCCCACCGACACGCCGATCACGGCCGCCGGCTTGCCGGCCCAGGCGCTCTGCCCGTACGGACGCGAGGCGTGGTCGATCGCATTCTTCAACACGCCGGGAACCGAGCGGTTGTACTCGGGCGTGACGAACAGCACGCCCGCAGCGCCGGCGATCTGCGTCTTCAGCCGCCGCACCGGCTCGGACTGGTTGGCGTCATCGTCCTGGTTGTACAGCGGCAGGTCGCCGATGGTCACCTGCACGAATTCGAGGTCCTTGGGCGCGAGCTGGGCCAGCGCATCCGCGAGTTGCTGGTTGAAGGACTCGCGGCGCAGGCTGCCGACGACGACGGCGATGCGGTAGGTCATGAGGAAATCTCCTGTGAGAGGGGGCCCCCATCGTCGGCGGCCCGCGGCCTGTGCGCTGTCAGCGATCCCTTATTTGCGCGCGAAGATCTGGTCGAAGCTGCCGCCGTCGGCGAAGTGGTCCTTGTCGGCCTTGGCCCAGCCGCCGAAAGCCTGGTCGATGGTGAACAGGTTCAGCTTGGGGAACTGCCTGGCGTACTTGGCCTGGGCTTTCTGCGAAACGGCGGGACGATAGAAGTTCTTGCCGATGATGTCCTGTCCTTCCTCGGTGTACAGGTACTTCAGGTACTCCTCGGCGACGGCGCGCGTGCCCTTGCGGTCGACGTTCTTGTCGACCACCGCCACCGCCGGCTCGGCCAGGATCGAGAGCGACGGATAGACCACGTCGACCTTGCTGCCGAACTCCTTTTCCAGCAGGTAGGCCTCGTTCTCCCAGGAGATGAACACGTCGCCCTGGCCGCGCTGCGCGAAGGTGATCGAGGACCCGCGCGCGCCCGTATCCAGCACCGGCACGTTGCCATAGAGCCTGGCGACGAAGTCCTTCGCCTTCGCATCCCCGCCGTACTTGCGCTTGGCGAATTCCCAGGCGGCCAGGTAGTTCCAGCGGGCGCCGCCGGAGGTCTTGGGGTTGGGCGTGATCACGCTGACACCCGGCCTGGCCAGGTCGTCCCAGTCCTTGATGCCCTTGGGGTTGCCCTGCCGCACGACCAGCACGATGGTGGACGTGTAGGGCGAAGCGTTGTGCGGCAGGCGCTTTTGCCAGTCGGGCGCGACCCAGCCGCCGTTCTTCACCAGCGCGTCGGTGTCGCCGCCGAGCCCGAGCGTCGCCACGTCGGCGTCGAGGCCGTCGATGATCGAGCGGGCCTGCTTGCCCGAGCCGCCGTGCGACTGCTTGATGGCGATGTCCTGGCCGGTCTTGCCTTTCCAGTACTTCGAGAAGGCCTGGTTGAACTCGACGTACAGCTCGCGCGTCGGGTCGTAGGAGACGTTGAGCAACTGCAGCGGCTGGGCGATGGAAGGCAGTCCCGTGAGGCCCAGCGCGGCGGCGGCGGCGATGGCCAGTGGAATCTTGATAAAGTCGCGGCGAAGGCTCATGGAAAGCGTCCTGGTTGTGTATGGGGCGCATTCTGGAAGCCGGCGCATGCAAAGGGAACGACAGAGTTCTCAGATGCATATCCGCATAAGCTCATCCCCTCTCCCACCCACCCACTTTTCAGGAGCCGTGAATGGCACGCAACGTCCAGTGCATCAAGCTCGGCCGAGAGGCTGAAGGCCTCGATTTCCCGCCGTACCCGGGCGAACTCGGCAAGCGCATCTACGAGAGCGTCAGCAAGGAAGCCTGGCAAGGCTGGCTCAAACACCAGACCATGCTGGTCAACGAGAACCGCCTGAACCTGGCGGACCAGCGTGCCCGCGAGTACCTCAAGCGGCAGATGGAGAACCACTTCTTCGGCGGCGGTGCGGACGCCGCGGCCGGCTACGTGCCGCCAGCGCAGTAAGCCATGAGCGCGGCGGAGCCGCAGCGGCGCATCCTGGCCACCGGCTTTCGCGCGCAGCATTTCCTCGCGGCCAGGCAGGCGTGGAGCAGCGGCCCGCTGCGGCCACGGCTGCTGCACTACGTCGCCGTCACGCCGGCGCCTCCAGTCGTGGATGACCCGGCCCTTGCGCGCCAGCTGCAAGGGCTGACGCCCGGCTTCCACCGCCTGTCTTTCGACCAGGGCCGCGTGCTGCTCACCATCTGCGTGGGCGAGCTGCCTGCGATGCTGCGCGAGCTGGTTTTCCACGCGGACGGCGTCGTGCTGGACGACCCGCGGCAGCAGGGACTGGCCAAGGCCTTGACCCGGCTGAGCCGGCGCGGCACGACCTTGTCCGGCGCGCCCCTCGGTGAGCCGATGCGGCAGGAGCTGCGAGCCTGCGGCTGGCAAATCGACGGTGACGGCGCGCGCTACGACCCGGCATGGGAGCCCAGGCGCAACCACGAAGAAGGCGCGCAGGCTGCCGGGGACGCGATCGTGATCGGCGCCGGCCTGGCCGGTGCTGCGGTGGCAGCGAGCCTGGCGCGCCGGGGCTGGTCGGTTCGCGTGCTGGATGCTGCGAGCGCGCCTGCCGCGGGCGCTTCTTCGCTGCCGGCCGGCTTGCTGGCGCCGCACCAGTCGCCCGATGACAACCTGCTGTCCCGGCTGACGCGGGCGGGCATACGCATCACGCTGCAGGAGGCCCGGGACAGGCTCGCACGCGGGCTGGAGTGGGAGCCCACCGGGGTGCTCGAACGCCGGGGCGAGGACCCGCGCCCACTGCCCGATGTCGGGCCTGCCCTCGCGCCGTGGAGCCGGCTCGCTTCCGAAGCACAGAGGCGTGCAGCCGGCCTCGATGCATCGCAGACCGCCTGGTGGCACGAGAACGCCGCCTGGATCGAACCGGCCGCACTGGTGCGCAGCTGGCTGCGCGAACCGGGCGTGCGCTTCGTCGGCGGCAGCCTGGTGACTGCGCTGCACCCGCAAGGCGTGCGTTGGCAGGTCGATACGGCCGCGGGCGGCCAGTTGCAGGCAGACCTCGTGGTTGTCGCGGCGGCCTTCGACAGCGCCGCATTGCTGGCGGGTCGCGCCGAACTGCACCCGGTGCGCGGCCAACTCACCTGGGCTGCGCGGGGCGAGGCATCGGCCGCCCTGCCGCCTTTTCCCGTCAACGGCAACGGCCACTTCCTGCCGGACGTGCCCTTGCTGGAGCGCGGCGCCTGGATCACCGGGTCCACCTACGGCCGTGCCGACGCCGACGGCTCGGTGCGTGGCGAGGACACCGCTGCCAACCTGCAGCGCGCGCGCGAACTGCTGCCGATGGCCGCACCCGCCCTGGACGCCGCGGCGGCCCGCGGCGAACTGCGCGCCTGGAGCGCGGTGCGATGCGCTTCGAGCGACCGCCGGCCGCTGGTGGGTGAAGTCGCGCCGGGTTTGTGGGTGAGCACCGCGATGGGCTCACGCGGGCTGACCTTCGCTGCCCTCTGCGCCGAGTTGCTGGCAGCGCGCCTGCACCAGGAACCGCTGCCGCTGGAAGCGCGCCTCGCGCAGGCGCTGGACGCCCGGCGCTAGGAGTCTGGGCGGCAGAGGGACCGGCCTGCGCCGGGGCTTGGAATCGCCTAGCATCCACCCCCTTGCAGCCAACGCAGGCCCGTCTCTCTGCCGCCCAGACTCCTAGGTACCGACGAGGTGAGGCTGTTGCGTCCTACAGTGGCCACATCGCCGTTTGCCTAAGGTCGAAGCTCGCAAGGAGTCCGCATGCCCGCACCCACTAGTTCCCGCACCCTCTGGAAGGGCGCGATCAGCTTCGGCCTGGTCCACATCCCGGTCTCGCTGCATTCGGCCACGGCGGAAAACCGCATGAAGTTCAACCTGCTGGACAAGAACACGATGACGCGCGTGGGCAACCAGCAGGTCAACAAGGCCACCGGAGAAGCGACGACCCGCGACGAGGTGGTCAAGGGTTTCGAGGTGGAGAAGGACCAGTACGTCGTGCTCACGCCCGACGAGATCAAGGCGGCCCTGCCCCGGTCGACCCAGACCATCGACATCGAAGCCTTCGTGGAGCGCGAGCAGATTCCGGCAGTCTTCTTCCACAAACCCTACTACGTCAGCCCCGCCGGCAAGGGCGGGCAGAAGCCTTTCGCGCTGCTGCGCGAAACCCTGGTGCGAACGAACAAGGTCGGCATCGCCCGGGTGGTGATTTCCACCAAGCAGCACCTCGCAGCCCTGATCCCGCAAGGCAATGGCCTGGTGCTCAACCTGCTGCGCTGGGCCGACGAAGTGCGCGACGTGGCGGGCCTCGCCTGGCCGGGCGAAGACGTCACCGTCAGCGCCGCCGAACTGAAGATGGCCGAGCAGCTGGTCGAGGCGATGGCCGGCGACTGGCAGCCGGATCTCTTCCACGACGAGTTCCGCGAAAAGCTGATGGCCCTGGTGGAGCAGAAGTCCCGCGAAGGCGGGTTGCGCACCGTGGCGCCGCTGCCCGGCGAGGAGGTCGGCACCAGCGCGGAGGTCATCGACCTGACCGAACTGCTGCGCCGCAGCCTCAAGGGCAATGCCCCGGCCGCACCTGCGGCGGCGCCGGCCGCCCGGAAGACGGCGGCCGCCCGTGCCGATGCCGCCAACGACGAAGCCGCTCCGCTGAAAAAAGCGGCGGCGCGCAAGACCGGCACCGCGGCGCGCGCCACCGCGAAGCCCGCTGCGGCCAAACGCAAGAGCGGCTGACGCCACGGGACCGCCGATGCGCACTCTCGGTGCCTGCTGCCTGCTGGTAGCCTGCGGGCTGGCCGCGTGCCGCGACGCCAAGCTTCCGCAAGCCGGCGCCGAGCGCAGTGCCACTGCGACCATGGGCGGCTACGGCCCCGGACCGAAGACGACGGCTCCAGCGCCCCTGACCGATGTCCACGGCCAGCCGATCCCGGCACCACCGGTGCCGGCCCAGGCGCTGGCGCAGACCGTACGCGCTGCCGACGAAGCGGCGCTGGCGGTCTGGGTGCAGGATGGCCACGCCACCGCCTCCTTCTACGCCCGTGGCTTCGGCTGGACCGCGCCGCAGCCGCTCGAAACCATCCACGGCCAGGCCAGCGACCCGCAACTGGTGAGCAACGGCCAGGGCAAGGCGATGGCGGTGTGGCGGCATACGGTGGGCAACATCCAGAGCCTGCGCTTCAGCCATTTCGACGCCGACGCCGGCTGGAGCCTGCCCGACGTGCTGCCCGGCGCCCTGCCCCGCGCCGACGCGGCCGGGGTGCACGACGCGCCGCGCCTGCAGATGGACGCACAAGGGAACGTCACCGCGCAGTGGGCCAGCGGACTGACGCCGGGCGAAGTGCAGACCTCGCGCTACATCGAGGGCCGCGGCTGGTCGCGCGCCCTCAGCGAGCGGGTGGCGTCAGCGTCGCCTGCATCGCCTGGGCGCCGCGGTCCATCATTGCTGCTATAGCCGGCGCCAGTGCGTCGGGCAGCAGGTCGGTGGTCCAGACGAACCGGCAGCGCTGCCCGCCGAGCTCGAGCACCTGCGCCGACGCGTTGTGGTGGGATGCCCTGCCGCCGACGGCGGTGTAGACGATGCGCCGGGCGTCCTCGTCGAGCGTCACCAGCCGCTCGCGTACTTCCATGCCGTTGAAGAAGGTGACGCGGCGCACCGCACCGTCTTCCTCGCCGACGCAGGCGGTGACGAAGCCGCCAGCGAGGTCCTGCAGGCCGGTGAAATCCCGCAGCTTGGCCCAGACGGCAGCGGCCGGCAACGGCACCTCGAATTCCCTGGTCACGGTGGCCATCAGATTCTCCTTTGGGACGGGTGGGTGGCGCCGGCCTGGTCCGCTTCGGCCTTGAGCCAGTCGGCGCAGGCGCGCGCCGCGGGGTTGTGCGCCGCATGCGGCGCCAGCGTGACGAAATAGCCGCGGCGCGAAGCCGCCGGCGTACGGAATGGCGCCACCAACTTCTTCGCCCGCACCAGGTCGGCCAGCAAGGGCAGCCGCCCGATGACGATGCCGTGCCCGGCCACCGCCGCTTCCACGGCTTCCACGTAGCGGCTGAAGCTGACGCTATGGGCCATGTGCACGGCCGGCAGTCCCATCAGCTGCAGCCAGGGCTCCCAGTCGACCGTCGCGGCGGCGTCGCTCATGTCGATGGTCAGCAGCGTGTGCTGCGCCAGGTCGGCGGGCGTCTTCAGCGGCCGGCTGGCATCGCGCAGCAGCCGCGGCGCGCACATCGGCTGCACCTCCTCCTCGAACAACAGCGGACCCGTGCCTTCGGCGCTCGGCACGAAGCGCACTGCCAGGTCGACGTTGTTGCGTTCGAGGTCGACGAGGGTCAGGGTCGCCGCGATGCGCACGTCCACGTCCGGATGCATCGCGGTGAAGCGTGACAGCCGCGGGATCAGCCAGAAGGATGCAAAGCCGGGCGTGCAGGTCAAGGTGACTTGCGCCCGCCGCGAGGTGGTGCGCACGCGGGCAGCGGCGTCGCGCAGGCGCTCCAGGCTGTCTTCCACCGCGCGTTGCATGATGCGGCCGGCCTCGGTGAGCGCCAGCGAGCGGTGCCGCCGCTCGAACAGCGCGGCGCCGACGCTGTCCTCGAGCTGTTGCACCTGCCGGCTGACCGCCGACTGCGAAAGCGCCAGTTCATCGCCGGCGCGGGTGAAGCTCAGGTGGCGGGCGGCGGCCTCGAAGGTGTGCAGCAGGTCCAGCCGGAGCTGCCGGGAACGCGGCACCGGATTCCTGTTCGCATTCGCCTCCTGCATGCTAGCCATGCAAATTCACCGTTTTCCTCAAGCTGGAGCGGCCAGTATATTCATACCCATCTTGCATGCGAAGGAGCAGAGATGAACGACTCCACCCCCCTCACCCTGGCCGCGCGGCAGCTCTTCGTGGTGCCCGATGCGGGCGCCGTCCGCATCGATTGCACCGCCGGTTGCCTGTGGCTGACGCTGGACCACGACGGGCGCGACATCATCCTGCGGCCGGGCGACAGCTTCGAGGCACAAGCTCCGCGCCGCGCCATCCTCTACGCGCTGGAGCCCTCCGGCTTGCGGCTGCAGCTGCGGGATCAGGGCAGCATGCGGCGCAAGCTGTCGAAGAAGAGCTCCGATTGGAGCCGCTCGCCCAGCGTCTGGGCAGCGACCAGCGCTGCCAGTTCCGGCTGAACCGGCAGCAGCGGCCGCCCGGTGGAATGCGCCAGCACCTGGGCCATGCAGGCACGCTCCAGGTAGTAGAGATCGTCGAAGGCGTGGTCGATGCGGGCGCCGCAGACGATCACCCCATGGTTGCCGAGGAACACCACGTCGGCGCCGTGCATCGCATGGGCGATCCGTTCGCCCTCGCGCGTGTCCAGCGCCAGTCCGTTGTAGTTGCCGTCGGCGGCAACGCGGCCATGGAAGCGCATGGCGTTCTGCGACAGGGTCGTGTCCAGCGCTCGCAGGTCGGTGAGCGTGAGCGCCGTCGCATAAGGCATGTGGGTGTGCAGCACGCAGGCCTTGCCGGCGATGCGGTGCACGGCGGCATGGATGAACATCGCGGTGGGCTCGACCGGGTGCGCCCCCGCCAGCTGCCGCCCCGAGGCATCGACCAGCACGATGTCGCGGCCCTGCACTTCCGCCCAGTGCAGGCCGCGCGGATTGAGCAGGAAACAGTCCGGCCGCTGCGGCAAGGCGATGCTGAAATGGTTGCAGACCCCTTCGCCCAGGCCGTGGTGCGCCGCGGCGCGCAGCGCCAACGCGAGGTCCTCGCGCAGTGCCTGCACCGCGCTGCTGTCGAACAGGGACCGGTCCGGGGTGTCTTCGTTCATGCGCGGATGGTAGCGCCGCTCTCGCTGGCTGCGCGACCACGCCCGCCGCCTCGAAGTGTTCAGGCACGGGCGACCGGCAGGTCCTCCCAGCGCGTGGTGTATTGGGGCGTGCGCCATTGCTGCTTCATGCTCCAGCTGCGGGCCTCGCCGCCGAGGCCGGCACTGGCCAGTTGCACGGTTCCCCGGCCGTAACGGTCGTTGAGGCCGTCCATCGCCAGCATCAACCGGTCGGCGCCAGCCCACGCCGCCTCGCCTTCCATTGCGAGTTCGCCTTGCACCAGACTCGCATCCTGCAGCTCGAGCAGGATCACGCCCGCCTTGTGGATGCGGTAGTCGGGCCGCCAGATCGCCCGCAGGCCGCGCAGCGCGGCATCGGCGATGGTGCCGGTGTCGGCGCTGGGCCGGCGCAGGGGAATCGTGGCGCTGCGGGCGTACTGCCTGTCGGAACGGCGAAACGGGTTGGTGTGGATGAACACCAGCACCTGCGCCGCCTTGCTGGCCTGCCGGCGCAGCTTGAAGGCGGCGCGCGCGGCGTATTCGCTGACCGCCTCCACCAGCGGCGCCAGCGTGGTCACGGGCTGGCCGAAGGCGCGCGTGCACGAGACCTCCTGGCGGGCGGCCGGCTCGTCTTCCAGCGCGATGCAGGCGCAGCCTTGCAACTCGCGCACCGTGCGTTCGACCGCCACGCCGAACCGGCGCCGCAGGGCGGCGGCGTCGGCGCGTGCCAGCGCCAGGGCCGTGCGCAGCCCCTCGGCCTGCAGTTGCGCCGACAGCTGGCGGCCTATGCCCCACAGCTCGCCCACTGGGGTCGCCGCCAGCAGGTCGCCGACGGCGACGCCCGCAGGCAGCCGGCCGAGGTCGCAGACCCCGCCCAGTTCCGCCGGGTACGGACTGCCGGGCCGGCGTTCGGCCTCCTTGGCCACGTGATTGGCCAGCTTGGCGAGGGTCTTGGTCGGCCCGATGCCGATGCTGCACGGCAGCCCGATCCATTGCGTGATCCGCTCGCGCAGTCGCAGCGCGCGGTCGCGCAGGTCGCCGCCCAGGCCTTGCATGTCGACGAAGCATTCGTCGATCGAGTAGATCTCCTGCCGCGGCCCCAGTCCGGCCGCCAGCGCCATCAGCCGGTTGCTCATGTCGCCGTACAGCGGGTAATTGGCGGACAGCGCCACCACGCCGGCCTCCGGCAGCCTGGCCCGGACTTCGTGGAAGGGCGTGCCCATGCGGATGCCGAGCGCCTTGGCTTCGTTGCTGCGCGCGATCGCGCAGCCGTCGTTGTTGGACAGCACGATCACCGGGCGGCCGTGCAGGCTCGGCCGGAACACGCGCTCGCAGCTGACATAGAAGTTGTTGCCATCGAGGAGCGCGAACATGGGACGCAACTGTACATGCATCCAGTTCGGCGGCGCTGCGAATCCTTGGGCGCGGACGCGCCGCGTAGGCGTGCCGCAAGCGCGGCAGGTGGCCCGGGTCGTACGGAGCTTGCCGTCCGAGTCTTACAGCCGTGCTTTGGC
Source organism: Ramlibacter sp. (assembly GCA_028292105.1). GTDB lineage: Bacteria > Pseudomonadota > Gammaproteobacteria > Burkholderiales > Burkholderiaceae_C > Ramlibacter. The sequence continues at coordinate 3,111 of JAQGMY010000494.1, read as the reverse complement.
AGGCCTCACACAATCCGCAGCACCAACTACCAAGGGAGTCCAACCATGCGCAAAACCGCTTTCGTGATCGCCAGCCTCGTGTCCGCCGCCTCCATCGCCCTCGTTGGCTGCGACGTCCGCAAGACCCAGGAAGGTAACGTCGAGGCGCCCAAGTTCGAAGTGTCCAAGACCAAGGACGGCGACGTGACGCTGCCGAAGTACGACGTGACCGCACCCAGCGTGAACGTCTCGAGCGAGAAGAAGGAAGTGGACGTGCCGAAGGTTGGCGTGTACACGGAAAAGGAGACGCTGACGGTCCCCAAGGTGAACGTCACCACCGGTGCCGAGAAGGCCGCCGCGAAGGACGAGAAGAAGTAATCTCGTGCACTGACCGGGCCCGCGCCCGGTGCTACGCGGGCCGGCCTTGCCGGCTTTTTCATGCCTGCGGGACAATCAGGACATGTGCAACCGGTACCGCCCCGTCAGCGTCACGGTGATCCGCGACGTGTTCGGCTTCACCTTGCTGGAAGAGCCGCAGCCGCTCTACGCCACGGGCGGCATCGGCCCCCTGCAACCGGGTCCCTTCATCCGCAAGGACGCGGCAACGGTGGGCCAGTGGGGCCTCATCCCCTGGTTCAGCAAGACGCGCAAGCCGACCGGCCGCGAAGGCCGGCCGATCAGCACCAACAACTGCCGCATCGAGACGGTGGCGACCGCCCCTTCGTTCAAGGGGCCGTGGGCGCGCGGCCAGCGCTGCCTGATCCCGGCGCTCGACTACGACGAACCCTACTGGGGCACCGGCCGCAACGTCTGGTGGCGCTTCGGCCGCGCCGACCGGGACCTGTGGGCGCTGGCGGGGCTGTGGAGCGAATGGACCGACCCGGCGACGGGCCACGTGGTCCCGAGCTACACCATGCTCACGCAGAACTGCGACGCGCATCCGCTGCTCAATCGCATGCACAAGCCGGATCCCACCCTGCCGCCGGACGGCCAGGACAAGCGCTCGGTGATCGCGATCGAGCGGGCCGACTGGGAACAGTGGCTGCACGGCAGCATCGACGAAGCCATGGCACTGGTGAAGCTGCCGCCGGAGCACCTGTTCGCGCACGGCCCGGCGGACGCGCAGCAGCAGGCCGCGCTGCTCTGAGGGCTCAGCGGAACTTCTTGATCGCGCCCGTCACGACGCCGCAGATCGAGAGCGTCTGGCCCTCCCTGGGCACGATGTCGGGGAAGGTCGGATCCGCCGCGGCCAGCTTGACCTTGCCGCCGCGCCGGTGCAGGTACTTCACGGTGAAATCGTTGTCGATCTCCGCCACCACGATGTCGCCGTGCACCGGATTCAAGGCCCGGTTCACGATGAGGATGTCGCCGTCCGTGATGCCGGCGCCTTGCATGGAGGTGCCGCGCACGCGCCAGAAGAAGGTGGCGGCCGGGTGCGTGATCAGCAAGTCGTTGAGGTCCTGCCGCTTGACCGCGAAATCGTCCGCCGGCGAAGGAAAGCCCGCCCGGATCGTGCCCTGCACCATCGGCAAGGCGTGCGGGGGGCCGGCGCGGAACGGCCACGGGGCGTGCACGGTACTACTGTTCACCCATACAGTATAGCTGCCGGTGACTGCTGGAAGCCTCGTGCCGCGCCGTGGACCGACCTGTAAGACGCCCCGCACGAGCTTGCGGGCACACACGCGGTGTGCGTGCAGGACGCCGCCGACAGCTCATGAGCAAGCCACCCGCCCAGCCTGAACAGTCTTAGACTCGGCCCTGCCCGGCCCATCCACGGGCCAGAAAAAGTGCCTTCCACCACCATCCCAGCCCACGTCCTGATCGTCGACGACAAGCCCGCCAACCTGCTCGCGATGGAGGCGGCGCTCGACAGCCTCGGCATCGACCTCGTGCGCGCGATGTCCGGCCCCGAAGCGCTGAAAGCCCTGGACCAGCAGGACTTCGCGGCCGTCCTGCTCGACGTGCGCATGCCCGGCATGGACGGCTTCGAGGTCGCGCGCGAGATCCGCGGGCGGCCGCGCACGCGCTTCACCCCGATCCTGTTCGTGACGGCCGGCGACGATCCCGACGAGGCGATGCTGTCCGCCTATGCGCTCGGCGCCGTGGACTTCCTGGCGAAGCCGCTGCGCGCCGAGGTGCTGAAGGCCAAGGTCGCCGTCTTCGTGGAGCTGTATCGCAGCAAGGAAGAACTGCGCGCCCGCGAGCGGCGCGACTTCGAGCAGCGGCTGGAGGCCAAGGAAGAGCGTTATCGGGCGCTGTTCGAATCCATCGACGAAGGCTTCTGCGTGGTCAAGCTGCTGCGCGGCGCCGACGGCCAGGTGCGGGACTTCCGCTTCGAAGAGGCGAACGAAGCCTTTGCCGCGCACACCGGCTTCCACGACGCCGTGGGCAAGCACATGCGCGAGCTGACGCCGACCTTCGAGCAGACCTGGTTCGACCTGTACGACCGGGTCGCGCGCACCGGCGAATCGACCCGCTTCGTGCAGGAAGCCAAGGCCATGAACCGGTGGTTCGACGTCCATGCGTCGCGCCTGGGCGGCGCCGGCAGCGACCTGGTCGCGGTGCTGTTCTCCGACATCACGCAGCGGCTGGTCGCCGAACAGGACATGCGCCGGCTCAACGACGAACTGGCGCAGGCGAACCGCCGCAAGACCGAATTCCTGGCGACGCTGGCGCACGAACTGCGCAACCCGCTGGCGCCGCTGTCGAACGGGCTGCACCTGATGCGCATGGCCGCCAGCAAACCGGAACTGCTGGAGAAGACCCGGCAGATGATGGAGCGGCAGATCCAGCACATGGTGCACCTGGTCGACGACCTGCTGGACGTGGCGCGCATCAGCACCGGCAAGGTCGAACTGCGCCGGCGCCACGTCGACCTGAAGGATGTGGTGGCGACGGCGGTGGAAACCAGCACGTCCCTCATTGACGCCGGCAAGCACAGGCTCACGGTCGAAATCCCGCCGGAGCCGCTGCCGATGGAGGTGGATCCCACCCGCATCGCCCAGGTGGTGAGCAACCTCCTGAACAACGCGGCCAAGTACACGCCCAGCGGCGGCCGCATCGCGCTGAAAGTGTGGACCGAAGGCCAGCGGGCGGTGCTGGCGGTCACGGACACCGGCATCGGGCTGGAGC
>JAQGMY010000491.1 GCA_028292105.1 Ramlibacter sp. | reverse complement strand
GCGTCGAGGTTGTAGCCGCCCTCCAGCGACGACACGATGCGGCCCTTGGCGTGGCGCCGCGCCACCGCCTTGACCTGCTGCGTCATCCAGGTGTAGTCCGCTTCCACCAGCCCGAGCTGGCCGAGGTCGTCCTCGCGGTGCGCGTCGAAGCCGGCGCTGATGAAGATCATCTCCGGCTGGAAGGCTTCGAGCCGCGGCAGCCAGTGCTTTTCCACCAGCTCGCGGATGGCGGGGCCGCGCGTGAAGGCCGGCACCGGGACGTTCACCATGTTGTCCGCATGCGTGCCGAAGCCGCTGTACGGATAGAAGGGGTGCTGGAAGATGCCGACCATGAGCACGCGCTCATCGTTGGAGAGGATGTCTTCCGTGCCGTTGCCGTGGTGCACGTCGAAATCCACGATCGCCACGCGCTGCAGGCCGTGGTGCTCCAGCGCGTAGCGGGCGGCGATCGCCACGTTGTTCAAAAAGCAGAAACCCATCGCGCGGTCGTGGCAGGCGTGGTGGCCGGGCGGGCGCACGGCGCAGAACGCGTTCTCGAGCTCGCCCGCGATCACGGCGTCGGTGGCCGCGATGGCGGCACCGGCGCCGCGCAGCACGGCGTTCCAGGTGTAGGGGTTCATGGCCGTGTCGGGATCGATGGCCATCAGCTCGTGGGCGCCGGCGTCGCGCAGTTGCTGCGCCATGCCGCTCAAGGTGGCGACGTGCAGCGCGTCGTGCGCCAGTTCCACCACCTGCGTATCCGCCAGCGGCGCCTCGCGCCGGTCGAGGGCGTCGCTGACGCCGGAGGCCAGCAGGCGGTCTTCGATCGCGTCCAGGCGCTGCGGACACTCTGGGTGGCCGCGGCCCATGTCATGTCTGCGGCAATCCGGGTGCGTGAAATAGCCGGTTTTGTGCATGGCTTGTCTCGGCTCTCGGCAAATTCGGATAACGTCGCGCCCATGGAAGCACGACAAAAACTCAAAACGCTCCTCGACCAGCTTAACACGGTGATCGTCGGCAAGCCCTCGCAGGTGCGGGACTGCGTCGCCTGCCTGCTGGCAGGAGGCCACCTGCTGATCGAGGACGTGCCGGGGGTCGGCAAGACCACCCTGGCGCACGCATTGGCACGGGCCTTCGGCCTGCATTTTTCGCGGGTCCAGTTCACCGCGGACCTGATGCCCAGCGACCTGTCGGGCGTGTCCATCTACGACCGCGGCAAGGAAGGCTTCATCTTCCACCCCGGTCCCATCTTCGCGCAGGTGCTGCTGGCCGACGAGATCAACCGCGCCAGCCCGAAGACGCAGAGCGCGCTGCTGGAGGCCATGGAGGAAAAGCAGGTGACCGTCGAAGGCGAGACGCGCCCCCTGCCCTCGCCGTTCTTCGTGATCGCCACGCAGAATCCGCACGACCAGCTCGGCACCTTCGCGCTGCCCGAGTCGCAGCTGGACCGGTTCCTGATGCGCATCTCGCTGGGTTATCCGGACCGCGCCGCCGAACGTTTGCTGTACTCCAGCGGCGACCGGCGCGACATGGTGGACCACCTGGGCCACACGATGTCGCCCGGCGAACTGCAGCACCTGCAGCAGCAGGTGCTGGCCGTGCACGCGGCCGACCCGCTGCTCGATTACGTGCAGGACCTGGTCGCCGCCACCCGCTCGGGCCGCTGGTTCCTGCAGGGGCTGAGCCCGCGCGCCGGGATCGCCGTCATCCGCGCGGCCAAGGCGCACGCGCTGCTGTCCGGGCGCGACTACGTGGCGCCTGACGACGTGCAGGCGATCTTTCCGCAGACCGTGGCGCACCGCCTGATCCCGGTCGGCGATGCCGGGCGCGGCCCGGTCGAACAGGTGCGCGCGATGGTGGAAGCGGTCGCCTTGCCATGACCGGCGTTCAGCGCCCGGCATCGGGCGCCGGGCCTGCAGACGAGTCCGCGCTGGCCGCGCAACGCCCGACCCTCAACCCCGTTTCCTTCGCGCGAAGGAAATTCCGCCAGTGGTGGCAGGCGCGGCTGCCCCTGTCCGACACGCTGACACTGACGCAGCGCAACGTCTACATCCTGCCGACGCGGCCCGGCTTCATGCTGGCCGCGACCTTGCTGGTCCTGCTGGTGGCGTCGATCAACTACCAGTTGAACCTGGGCTACCTGCTCACCTTCCTGCTGGCGGGCAGCGCCGTCAGCGGCATGCACGTCTGCCACGCCACCCTGCGCGGCCTGACCCTCAACCTGCTGCCGCCGCCGCCGCAGTTCGCCGGCGCGAGCGCCACCCTGTCGGTGGTCTTGCACAACACCCGCAAAGCCGTGCGCCACGGCATCGGCCTGGCCGTGCTGGACGCCACCCACGAGGACCACTGGACCTGGACCGACGTTCCCGGCCAGGGCACCTGCACCGTGCAGGTCGCCTTCCGGCCCGGGCACCGGGGGCTGCACCGCGTGCCGCCCCTGACGGCGGAAACCCGCTTCCCGCTCGGCACGTTCCGGGTGTGGATGGTCTGGCGCCCGGCGGCGCAGGTGCTCGTGTACCCGGCGCCGGAACTGCACCCGCCGCCCCTGCCGCCCGGCGAACCCCGCTCGGGCGGGCCGGGCCTGGCCCGGGCCCAGAGCACCGGCGAATTCGAAGGCGTGCGGGCCTATCGCCGCGGCGACCCGATGAAGCTGGTGGTCTGGAAGAAGGCGGCCAAGTCGGACGAACTGGTCAGCCGCGACACCATGCAGGCGCAACGCATGGAACTCTGGCTCGACTTCGCGCAAGCCGGCGTGGCGGAGCGTGAGGCACGCTTGTCGCGACTGACGGCCTGGGTGTTGCAGGCCGACAAGCTGGGCCTGGACTTCGGCCTGCGCCTGCCCCTGCTGCAGATCGCGCCGGCGGCCGGCGAGGCGCACAAGCGCCGCTGCCTGGAGGCGCTGGCACTGTGCTGAATCCCTTCGCTCGACTGGGCACGCTGCCGCGCGAAGCCCGCGACACCCTGTTCCTGCTACTGGTGATCGGCTGGGTGATGCTCCCGCACGTGCCCAACCTGCCCTGGTGGTGTTCAGCCATGGCGGGCGCGGTGCTGGTGTGGCGAGGCACGCTCGCCGTGCGCGCGCGGCCGCTGCCCGGCACCTGGTGGCTGCTGGGACTGCTGGTCGTGACGCTCGTCGGCACCTGGTTTTCGCACCGCACCCTGCTGGGTCGCGATGCCGGCGTGACGCTGATCGTGGCGCTGCTGGCGCTCAAGACCCTGGAACTGCGGGCCAGGCGCGACGCCTTCGTCGTGTTCTTCCTGGCCTTCTTCACGATGCTCACCAACTTCTTCTTCTCGCAGTCGCTGGCCGTGGCCGCTGCGATGCTGGTGGGCTTGCTGGGATTGCTGACGGCGCTGGTCAATGCCCACCTGCCGGTCGGCCGGCCGCCGTTGCTGCAAGCGGCCAGGACCGCCGGCTGGATGGCGCTGCTGGGTGCGCCCATCATGGCCGTGATGTTCCTGCTGTTCCCGCGCTTCGCGCCGCTCTGGGGCATCCCGAACGATGCCATGAGCGGGCGCAGCGGCCTGTCGTCCCAGCTGCAGGTCGGCAACATGGCGACGCTCGCGCTGGACGATTCGGTCGCTTTCCGGGTGGAGTTCGAAGGGCGGCCGCCCCCGCAACCGGACCTCTACTTCCGCGGCCCGGTGCTGAGCGATTTCGACGGGCGCGAATGGCGCCCGCTGCTCGCGCGCGCCTTCAACCGCTTTCCGCCGCTGCGGCTGCTCGACCCGCAGCTGTCGACCTTCGGGCCCGAGATCCGCTACCAGCTCACCCTGGAGCCGCACAACCGGCCCTGGTTGCTGACGCTCGATGCCGCCGCGCGGCCGCCGCAAGTGCCCGGCATGGAAGCGGCCATGACCAGCGAGCTGCAATGGGTCTCCTCGCGTCCGGTCGTCGACCTGCTGCGCTATCGCGCCGTCAGCCAGGTGAACTTCCGCCACGGGCCGCAGCGGCGGCTGGCGGTGCCGCCGGAATACAGCGCCCTGCCCCCGGGTTTCGATCCGCGCACGCTCGAACTGGCCGGGCGGCTGATGCGAGAGCACAGCGGCGGGGACGCCGCAGCACTGATGCAGGCCGCCTTGACGATGCTGCGCACCGGCGGCTACGTGTACACGCTCGAACCGGGCGTGTACGGCCAGCATACGGCCGACGAATTCTGGTTCGATCGCAAGGCAGGTTTCTGCGAGCACATCGCTTCGGCCTTCGTCGTGCTGATGCGCGCGATGAGCATTCCCTCCCGCATCGTGACCGGTTACCAGGGCGGCGAGCTGAACCCGGTCGACGGATTCTGGACCGTGCGGCAAAGCGATGCCCACGCCTGGGCCGAGGTCTGGCTCGAGAACCGTGGCTGGGTGCGGGTCGACCCGACTGCCGCCGTCGCCCCTTCGCGCACGGGCTTGCTGCAACGGCTGGTGCCGCCGCGCGGCGTGTTCGCCACCGCCATCGACACCGTCAACCCGAACCTGGCCCTGAGCTTGCGCGCCGCCTGGGAGGCCATGAACAACGGCTGGAACCAGTGGGTGCTGAACTACACGCAGAGCCGCCAGCTCAACCTGCTGCGCAATCTCGGCTTCCAGTCCCCGAGCTGGGAAGACCTGAGCCACTTGCTGATCGGGATCGTGGTCCTGGTGGCCCTGGCGGGCGCCGCCTGGAGCTGGTGGGACCGGTTGCAGCACGATCCGTGGCTCAGGCTGCTGGCGCGGGCGCGCAAGCGGCTGCAGCTGGCGGGACTGGACACCGGGGCGGCGACGCCGCCGCGCGAAATTGCGGCGCGTGTGACCACACGATTCGGCCAGGATGCGCGAGGATTGGCGGACTGGCTCCTGAAGCTCGAGGCCCAGCGGTACGCCCGCGACCCGGCTGCCAGCCTTGCCGAATTGCGGCGCGAGTTCCAACAGCTTTCCTGGCCCCATTGATGTCCCGTCTGACCCTCCTGTTCGCCCCCTTTCTCGCCTGCGTGTTCACCGCTGCGCCGCCCCTGGCGCAGGCCGCCGACGATGACAACCCCCTCGTTGCCAAGGCGAAGCCGCGGACCCCGCCGCAGCGCCGCGGCACGCCTTATGCCGGCCGCGAGGACGCGATGCAGTTCGCCGACGAGGTCGCCCAGCGGCGCGGGCTGGATGCGCAGTGGGTCCGGCAGATCGTCGGCGAGGCCCAGAACCTGCCCGTCGTGTCGCGGCTGATGCAGCCGGCGCCGGCGGCGACCGCCAAGAACTGGCGCCTGTACCGCAGCCGCTTCATCGACGCGACGCGGATCAATGCGGGCGTGCGCTTCTGGCAGGAGAACCGCCGCACGCTGGAACGCGCGGAGCAGGAGTTCGGCGTACCGGCGGAGATGGTGGTGGGCATCATCGGCGTGGAGACCATCTACGGCCAGCAGATGGGGGACTTCCGCGTGCTCGACGCGCTGGCGACGCTGGCGTTCGACTTTCCTTCCAGCCATCCGCGTGCCGCGGAACGCGCCCAGTACTTTCGCGGCGAGCTGGAGCAATTCATCGCCTTCCACCGCGCCGAGCGCACCAGCCCGCTGACGCCGCGCGGCAGCTACGCCGGTGCCTGGGGCATGCCGCAGTTCATGCCCACCAGCCTGGCACGCTGGGGCGTCGATTACGACGGCGACAAGAAGGTGGACCTCGCCGGCAGCACCCCGGACGTGATCGGCTCCGTGGCGAACTACTTCAAGGGCTACGGCTGGAACCCCGGCATGCCGACGCACTACCCGGTGCGCTTCGATACCGCCCGGCTCGATCTCGAGGGCTTGCTGGCGCCGGACATCCTGCCGACCTTCAGCGTCGCCAGCTTCCAGGCGAAGGGCGCCGTGCTGGAAGGCGCCGCGCTGGAACACAAAGGCCCGCTGGCCTTGATCGAGCTGCAGAACGGTGGCGACCCGCCCACTTACGTGGCGGGCACGGAGAACTTCTACGTGATCACGCGCTACAACTGGTCGAGCTACTACGCCATGGCGGTGATCGAACTGGGACGCGAGGTGCGCGAGGCGATGGGCCGGCAGTCGGCGCGCAACCCATGACCATGATCAACGGGGCCGCGTGGAAACGGCTGTGGACCGAGCTCGGCGCCCACACCATCGACGGCGGCGTCTTCAACCAGCTGGTGGCGGCGTACAGCGAGCGGCACCGCCACTATCACACGCTGCAGCACCTGCGCGAGTGCCTGGCGCACCTGGACGCCGCGGCTTCGCTGGCGCGCCGGCCGGCTGAAGTGGAACTGGCGCTGTGGTTCCACGACGCGATCCACGACCCCCGGCGCGACGACAACGAGGAGCGCAGTGCCGACTGGGCCGCCAGCGCGGCGCGGGCCGGCGGCTGCGCGGCCGATGTCGCGCAGCGGATTCGGTCGCTGGTACTCGCCACGAAGACGCACCAGCCGGCGAGCGACGATCCCGATACCCGCCTGTTGCTGGACATCGACCTGGCGATCCTCGGCGCCGCGCCGGCACGTTTCGCGGAGTACGAGCGGCAGGTGCGGGCCGAATACGCGCACGTACCGGAGCCCGATTTCCGTGCCGCGCGCGCGCATGTGCTCGCCGGCTTTGCTGCGCGGCCTCGCATCTATGGCACCGATGCGTTCCACGACGCGCTCGAAAGCCGGGCGCGGCGCAATCTCGAGGCCTCCCTGTCGGCGCCAGGCTGAGCGCGCGAACCTTGCAAGTCGCGTCTGCGGCACGTCTGCGACTTCGATGACGAAGGAGCGGCCATCGCGTGCTTGCGTGAAGGATGACGCACTTTCACCGTTGCTGCGCATTCACAGAAGCTGACGAAGGCCGAAGCATCCGCTTGGGGCGCGGCAGAATGCACACATTCAGTAACATTGCTGGAGCAGCCCGCCAGGGCACCAGCTGCCTCATGAGCCAAGACGACGCCCCCGACTTCGAACAGAGCACGCTGGCGTTCGCGCCCACCGTTTTCCTGCCGCGCGCAGAAGCCGAAGAAAAACAGTCCAGGTTCGACCGCGAGGCCCTGTCGCCCCGGACGCTCTGGCGTCATCGCGCCGCCGTCGGCATGCGCGAGCCCCTGATCATGATGGTGGACGACGAGCCGCTCAACATCGAGATGACACAGGCGTTCCTGCTGGACGCCGGCTACAGCAACTTCGCCCACACCTCGGAGCCGACGCAGGCCATCGCGCTGATGCGGCGCGACGTGCCCGGCATCCTGCTGCTGGACCTGAGCATGCCCGGCATCGGCGGCCTCGACATCCTCGCGCAGATGCGCGCCGATGCGCTCCTGCGGCACGTGCCGGTGATCGTGCTCACGAGCAGCAGCGACCCCCAGGCCAAGCTCAAGGCACTGGCGCTCGGCGCCATGGACTTCCTGTCGAAACCGGTGGATGTCAGTGAACTCGGGCTGCGCATCCGCAACACCCTGGCGACCAGCGCCTTTCGCGAGTACCTGAGCCAGCACGACGCGCTGACCTCGCTGCCGAACAAGCTGCAGTACCGCAAGATGGCGCAGGAAGTCCTGGAACACGCGCTCAAGGACGGCAGCAGCGGCGCCTTCATCCACCTCGGGGTGGACCGGCTCGGGCGGGTGAACGATGCCCTCGGCCGCGCCGCCGGCGACCGGCTGCTGCAGCGGATGGCCAAGCGCCTGGCCAGCTGCGTGCAGACCGAAGCCGACGGGCCGCTCGGCTCCGAGCAGCACGACCCCAGGCTGTTTCGCTTCGACGGCGACGAGTTCGCCATCATCATCCCGCAGCTGGCCGGCATGCACACCGTGGCCGCCTTCATCAACAAGCTGTTGCAGGACGCGGTGATCCCGTTCAGCGTGCGCGGCGCGGCCGACCTGATGGT
>JAQGMY010000471.1 GCA_028292105.1 Ramlibacter sp. | reverse complement strand
GTCGAACGCTTGCGGCAGCTGCTCGGGCGGCAGCCGCAACAACGCCGAAGGATGCAGCGTCACCAGCACGCGCACGCCGTCCTCGCGTTCGAACCATTCGCCGCGCTCCGACAGCACCGCCACCGGTCGCGCCAGCAGTGAGCGGGCCGCGGTGCCGCCCAGGGCCACCAGCACGCGCGGTCGCACCAGGGCGATCTCTTCGTCCAGCCAGTGGCGACAGGCTGCGGCTTCCAGTTGCGTCGGTGTCTTGTGGATCCGGCGCTTGCCGCGCAGCTCGTACTTGAAGTGCCGTACCGCGTTGGTGACGTACACCGCCTCGCGCGCGATCCCGAGCTGCGCCAGCGCACGGTCGAACAAATGTCCCGCGGGGCCGACGAAGGGGCGCCCGCGCAGGTCCTCCTGGTCGCCGGGTTGTTCGCCGACGAACATCACCATCGGCTGCAGCGGACCCTCCCCCGGCACCGCTTGCGTCGCCAGGGCGCCGATCGGGCAATCGCGACAGGCTTGCGTGCGCTCGTTCAATGCCAGCAGGGCATCGGGGTTCAGGATCGGCGGCGGCCGCTCCGGAAAGCGCGCGATGCGGCGCTGGGTGACCGAGGCCGCCTGTTCGATCATCCGGCCGCTGCGTTCCTGCGCCAGGGCAGCCAGCGGCGTGATCAGCTGCGCTTCCGGCAGGTTGCGCCAGTACTTGCGCGGCATCTCCTTTTGCATCATCTTGAGCTTCAGCCGCGCCGGGTTGAAGATGCCCTGGTAGTAGGTGAGCCAGAGCTGCTCGCCCGCATCGGCTGGCGGCGCATCGCTGTGATCGGCGCCGGCGCGAAAGTGCAGCTGCTGCCGGTCCCATTCGACGCAGCGCTCGGGCGTCAGGATCGCCCAGCGCATGTTGGCAAAGCGGCGGCGGAACCAAGGCGCATTCGCTTCGACGATGTGGTGGTCGGGCTCGAACCAGGCCACGTGCAGCGGGTCGAGCGGGTTGTCGGTGTCCTGCACCTGCCGAAAGCGAACGAAGGCGTGCATCTTGTGGATGTCGCGCCGCACCGCCTGCGCCATGTGCCGCGCCTGCACCATGTCGGCGTCGAGGGGGTCATGGCGCAGGTTCGGCTCGTGCAGCAGCCGCCAGAGCAGGCGATAGAGCAGGGCGAAGCGGTGCGGCTCCCTGTGCAGCACCAGGGTGTGGCAAAGCTCCAGGAAGGCCGGCGGCACGTTGACGCCGGTGTCCGCCGGCGGCTGGTCGTCGGCAGGCTCGGCGACAGCGAACAGGTCGTCGTGGCAGCGACCGGCGGACCAGTGCACCTGCTCCGGTGCCACCCGTCGCGCCAGCAACGCACGCGCCTCGCGCCGGAAACCGGCGAGGTCGGTTTCGTGGTCCAGCCGCACCAGCAGGGTCAAAACAGCAAGGCCTGTTGTTGCGGCGCCGCCGTGCTCTGGGCCACGATGCGTTGCACGTCCGGTGCGCGCGCCGGCTTGTGGTCGGCGAGCACGACGAAAGGCAGCACCTTGCGGGTGGGCACGTGCAGCCGCTGCAGGTCCTCGGCGCGCACGCGCCGGCCGCGGCGCGCCAGCAGCAGGCGGTCGACGGCCTTGACGCCCAGCCCCGGCACGCGCAGCAGCAGTTCACGCGGCGCGCGATTGAGGTCGACGGGGAATCTTTCCGGGTGGGCCAGCGCCCAGGCCAGCTTGGGGTCGACCTCCAGCCGCAGCATGCCGCCACTGCGCGGCGAGGCGATCTCGTCGGCGGCGAAGCCGTAGAAGCGCATCAACCAGTCGGCCTGGTACAGGCGGTGTTCGCGCAGCAGCGGCGGTGCCTGCAGCGGCAGCGAGGACGAGGCGTCGGGAATCGGGCTGAAAGCGGAGTAGTAGACCCGCTGGAGCCGGTACGAGCCATACAGCTGCGCGCTGGTGGCGAGGATGGTCGCGTCGTCGGCCGCATCGGCGCCGACGATCATCTGCGTGCTCTGGCCCGCCGCGGCGAATTGCGGTGGCTTGGCCGGCGTCGGCCGCGACTGCGGCAGCGAGACCGCCGAGGTGCGCGCCGCATCGGCGGCTTCGCCCTTGGCGTCGTCGATGTGCACGCGCAGCCGTGCCATCGAGCGCTTGATCGCCGCCCCATCCTTTTGCGGCGCCAATGCGGCCAGGCCCTGCTCGGTGGGCAGCTCGATGTTGATCGACAGGCGATCGGCGTAGCGGCCAGCGCGCTGCAACAGCTCCGGCGCCGCGTCCGGAATGGTCTTGAGGTGGATGTAGCCGCGAAAGTCGTGTTCCTCGCGCAGGCGGCGCGCCACTTCGACCACCTGCTCCATCGTGTAGTCGGGGCTGCGGATGATGCCGCTGGACAGGAACAGGCCCTCGATGCAGTTGCGGCGGTAGAAATCCAGCGTGAGCTGCACCACCTCGTCGACGGTGAAGCGCGCGCGCGGCACGTTGCTGCTGGCGCGGTTGACGCAATACAGGCAGTCGTACTGGCAGAAGTTGGTCAGGAGGATCTTGAGCAGCGAGATGCAGCGGCCGTCCGGCGCATAGCTGTGGCAGATGCCGGCGCCTTCGTTGGACCCGAGGCCGGTGCCCTTGACCGAATCGCGCTTGACGCCGCCGCTCGACGCGCAGGAGGCGTCGTACTTGGCGGCGTCGGCGAGGATGGCGAGTTTTGCGTTCAGGTCCACTGTACGAATGTACAGCTTTCCTGCCCGGAAGTACCGGGGGCCCCGCGTTGCACGGGGCGCTCGCCGCCTATTGCTGCATTACTGCGCGTTGAGCGGCTGGCCGGCCAGCTGGCGGGACGCATCCGCGGCGCGCGGGGTGGCGGCCAGGTAGGCGGATCCGCTGTCTTCGCGGTTCATGGCGGCGACAGCGTCGCGGTTGCGGATGTACTCGGCCTGGACTTCAGCGCGGGTCTTGCTGCTGCTGAAGGTGGCCAGCGGGTTGTACTGGGTCGACCAGGGGCTGACCCTGTAGCTGCCGGCAGGCGCGGCGGCTTGCACCGGGGCGGCGGCACCGACGGAGGCGGTCACCGGATGGGCGAACTGGCCGGACGGATCGGCGTCATCGGCCTGGGCGGCGAAGGCGACGGTCGTCAGGGCGGCGGCGGCGAGGAGAAGACGGGAGGCTTGCATGATATTTCCTTGATGTGGCGGGTTCAGGTTTCGGGTCGGGGCACGACGCTTCCGGCTCGCTCGCCGCCAGCGCTGGGTAGCTGCGTCAGAGGCGATGTAGTGACTGTATTCCTCCCTTTCCCGGCAAAAAACCGCCCAACGAACAAGCCTGTATTGCGAATCGCGCAATAATCAAGGCGAAGGTGAGGTGGTATGGACAGGCTTCAATCGATGCGCGTCTTCCAGCAGGTGGTCGACGAGGGTGGCTTCGCGGCGGCGGCGCGCAAGCTCGACCTGGCGCCGGCGGCGGTCACGCGGCTGGTCGGCGACCTGGAAAAGCACCTGGGCGTGCGGCTGCTGCAGCGCACGACGCGCAAGCTGTCGCTGACGCCGGCCGGCGACGCCTACCTCAACCGCTTGCGGGCGATCCTGGCCGAGATCGAGGAAGCCGATGCGATGGCGCACGCGCACAGCCGCGAAATGAGCGGCACGGTGCGAATCCTGGCGCTACCGGTGGTGGCGACCCACATCATCGCGCCGGCCATCGCCGAATTCCAGCGGCTCTACCCGGAAGTGGTGCTGGAGCTGCACGTCGAGGATGTCATCGATCCCAACGTGGAGGACCACGACATCACCCTGGTGAGCGGCGTTGTCCCCATCCATTCGACCGCGATCGTGCGCACCATCATCGAGACCGCCGCGGTGTTCTGTGCCTCGCCCGATTACCTGCTGCGCAACGGCGAGCCGCTCGTGCCCGAAGACCTGCGCCAGCATCGCTGCCTGCGCCTGCGCACCACCGGCATGCGCTTGCGCGCCATGACCCTGATCGACCCGACGGACCACGACCGCACGATCGCGATCGACGTGC
>JAQGMY010000254.1 GCA_028292105.1 Ramlibacter sp. | reverse complement strand
GGCGTACCGGAGAGCTGACATGCTGGAGAAACTGCCCGACATCGTCGGCCACGTCCTGCGCGACCGCCGCGCAGGCCTCGAAACCCTGGTCTTCAACCGCAGCGGCCTGCGCGTGGGCCAGGGCGCGCTGCAGGTGACGAGCCTGGCCTTCGCCGACCATGCGCCCATCCCCGAGCGCTACACCGCCGACGGTGAAGGCGTGTCGCCGCCGCTGTCGTGGAGCGGCGTCCCCGGCAATGCCGCCAGCCTGGTGCTGATCGTCGAAGACGCCGACGCGCCGATGGCCGAGCCGCTGGTGCATGCGATCGTGGTCGAGCTGGCCGCCGAAGACGGCTCGCTGGCCGAGGGTGCCATCAAGAGCTCCGGCCACGAGGGCCAGCACGTGCACGAAGGCCGCAATTCCTATCTTCGCGCCAGCTGGCTGCCACCGGACCCGCCGCCGGGCCACGGCACGCACCGTTATGCGTTCCAGCTGTTCGCGCTGGGTGCGGGTGAGGCTTTCGACGGCACGCCCGGTCGCGACGAGGTGCTGCAGGCGATCCAGGAACGCGGGCTCGCCAGCGGCCTGCTGGTGGGAACCTACGAACGGCCGGACGGCAGCATCAAGGTCGGGGGACCGGAGCCGGCGACGGCTTAGCCCCGGCGACGCGGGCGCCCTCGCAGCAGCCACCCATCCGGCGCACGTCAACGGTGCGCTTTGCGTCCTCGGCAGGGCGGCCTTATCATGCGCCGTTCCCCTCCGCAGTCCCTCCCATGTCCCTGGTCTCGCTGGCGCTCCGCCGCCCCTACACGTTCATCGTGATGGCGATGTTGATCGTGCTGGCGACGCCTTTGGCGCTGCGCAACATGGCGACCGACATCTTCCCGGAAATCAACATTCCGGTGGTCAGCATCATCTGGAGCTACAACGGGCTGCCGGCGCAGGAGATGGGGCAGCGCATCGCCGCGTCGAGCGAGCGCGGGCTGACGACGGTGGTGAGCGACATCGAGCACATCGAGTCGACCTCGCTGCCCGGCATCTCGGTCATCAAGGTCTTCTTCCAGCCCAACGCCAACATCCAGGCGGCGATCGCGCAGACGGTGGCTTCGGTGCAGACCCAGGTGCGGCAGCTGCCGCCGGGGATCACGCCGCCGCTGGTGATCAAGTACTCCGCCTCCAGCATCCCGGTGCTGCAACTCGCCTTGTCCAGCAGCACGCTGCCGGAGCAGGCGGTGTTCGATGCCGCCGTCAACACGCTGCGCCCGCGGCTGGTGACGATTCCCGGCGTCGCCATCCCCTTTCCGTACGGCGGCAAGGTCAAGGTGATCTCGGTCGACCTCGACACCAAGGCGCTGCAGGCCCGCGGCCTGTCTCCCGCCGACGTGGTGAACGCGGTCAACACGCAGAACCTGATCCTGCCTTCCGGCACCGCCAAGATGGGCGACACCGAATACACGGTGCGCATGAACGGCTCGCCGGAAGCGATCTCCGGCCTGAACGACCTGCCGGTGCGCACCACGGGCGGCACCACCACCTACCTGCGCGACGTGGCCTTCGTGCGCGACGGCTTCCAGCCGCAGACCAACGTGGTGCGGCAGGACGGCCAGCGGGGCGTGCTGCTGTCGATCCTGAAGAACGGCGGCGCCTCCACGCTCGACATCGTCAGCAACCTCAAGGCCATGCTGCCGCAGGTGGCGCAGCAGCTGCCGGCCGACGTCAAGATCACGCCGCTGTTCGACCAGTCGCTGTTCGTCACGGCCGCCATCCACGGCGTGGTGGCGGAGGCGGTGATCGCGGCCTTGCTGACCGCCGCCATGGTGCTGCTGTTCCTGGGCAACTGGCGCAGCACGCTGATCATCGGCCTGACCATCCCGCTGTCGATCCTGGCGTCCATCCTGGCGCTGTTCGCGCTGGGCGAGACGCTCAACATCATGACGCTGGGCGGGCTGGCGCTCTCGGTCGGCATCCTCGTCGACCAGGCCATCGTGACCATCGAGAACATCGAGCGGCACATGCACGAAGGCCGGCCGCTGCTGGAGGCGATCGAGGTGGGCGCCGGCGAGATCGGCGTGCCGGCCTTCGTCTCCACGCTGTGCATCTGCATCGTGTTCGTGCCGATGTTCTTCCTCTCGGGCGTGGCGCGCTACCTGTTCGTGCCGCTGGCCGAGGCGGTGGTGTTCGCGATGATCGCGTCCTACTTCCTCTCGCGCACGCTGGTGCCCACGCTGGTGATGCTGATGATGGGCGGGCACGACGCCAACGATGGTGCGCCGGGTCCGCTGCGCCGCATGTACCTGGCGTTCGACCGCCAGTTCGAACGCATGCGCAACGGCTACGCCGTGATGCTGTCGTCCCTGCTGGAGAAAAAGCGCGGCTTCGGCTCGATCTTCCTGGCCTTCTGCCTGCTGTCGTGCCTGCTCACGCCCTTCCTCGGGCGCGACTTCTTTCCCTCGGTCGATGCCGGCCAGATCCGCCTGCACATGCGCGCCGCCACCGGCACCCGCATCGAGGAGACGGCGCGGCTGGCCGACCAGGTCGAGCGGGCCATCCGGGAGATGATTCCCGCCAACGAGCTGGAAACGATCCTGGACAACCTGGGCATCCCCAACAGCGGCATCAACCTGTCGTTCAGCAATGCCGGCACGATAGGCACGCTGGACGGCGAGATCCTGCTGTCGCTCAAGAAGGGGCACCAGCCGACCGAGCAGTGGGTCTCGCTGCTGCGCAGCGAGCTGCCCAAGCGCTTTCCCGGCGTGGAGTTCTTCTTCCAGCCGGCCGACATCGTCACCCAGATCCTGAACTTCGGCCTGCCGGCGGCGATCGACGTGCAGTTCACGGGCAGCGACCTGCAGGGCAATGCGGTCATGGCGGCCGAACTCACCAAGCGCATCAAGCAGATCCCCGGGGCCGTCGACGCCCACGTGCACCAGCGCATGGACGGCCCGGCGCTGAACCTGCAGATGGACCGCACGCGGCTGCAGCAGATGGGGCTGTCGGCCAACAACGTCGGCCAGAACGTGCTGATCGCCTTGTCCGGCAGCTCGCAGACGGCACCCGCCTTCTGGTTGAACCCGCAGAACGGCGTGGTCTACAACATCGTGATCCAGAGCCCGCAGTACGAGATCGATTCCATCGATTCGCTGCTGAACCTGCCGGTGGGCGCCGCCAACAGCACCAGCCCGCCGCAGTTGCTGGGCAACCTGGTGGAAGCGCGGCAGGGGCGGCAGCTGCCTATCGTTTCCCGCTACAACATCGCGCCCGCCCTCGACGTGTTCGTCAGCGTGCAGGGCACCGACCTGGCCAGCGTGGCCGGCGAGGTTCGCAAGCTGGTCGACGAGATCAGGCCGAAGCTCAAGCGCGGCAACCAGGTGGAACTGCGCGGCCAGGTGCAGACGATGGAGAGCTCCTTCGCCGGGCTGGGCCTCGGGCTGGCGATGGCGATCGTCCTGGTGTACCTGCTGGTGGTGGTGAACTTCCAGTCCTGGATCGATGCCGCCATCATCATCGCCGCGCTGCCGGCGGCGCTGGCCGGCATCGCCTGGATGCTGTTCATCACCGGCACCACTTTGAGCGTGCCGGCCTTGACGGGCGCCATCATGACGATGGGCGTGGCCACGGCCAACTCGATCCTGGTGATCGCCTTCGCGCGGCAGCAGCGCGAGGCCGGCATGGGCCCGACCGCTTCGGCGCAATCCGCCGGCGCCACCCGCATGCGCCCCGTGCTGATGACGGCGCTGGCCATGATCATCGGCATGATCCCGATGGCCCTGGGCCTCGGCGAAGGCGGCGAGCAGAACGCGCCGCTCGGTCGCGCCGTCATCGGCGGCCTGCTGTTCGCCACTGTTTCGACCTTGCTGTTCGTGCCGGTGCTCTATGCCGGCGTCCATGAACGGCTGGCGCGCCGCGCCGCTCGCCGCACCCCGCCGGCGCTGCCGCCGGTGATCGCGCTGCACCAGGAAAGCTGACCTCTGCCCATGACGCAACAACTCCCCACTCCCGTGGCCGACGAACCGCAGCGTCGCAAGGTCCGGCGGTGGACCCGCATCGCGACGGTTGCCGTGCTGTTGCTGCTGGCGCTCGGTGCCGGACGGACTCTGGTCAGCCGCATGAGCAACGCGAAGACGCTCGAGTCCCAGGCCGCGCAAAGCGCCATCCAGTACGTGCGCGTGACCACCGTGCGCGCGGCCGGCGCCGGCCAGACCCTGAACCTGCCCGGCACCCTGCAAGGTTTCGTGCAGGCGCCGGTGGCGGCACGTGCCGGCGGCTACCTGCGCCGCTGGACCAAGGACATCGGCAGCCGCGTCCAGAAGGGCGAGCTGCTGGCGGAGATCGAGACGCCGGAGCTGGACCAGCAGCTGTCGCAGGCGATCGCCGCGCGCAACCAGACGGC
>JAQGMY010000251.1 GCA_028292105.1 Ramlibacter sp. | reverse complement strand
TTGTGGGCCGTGCCCTTCGGCTGCTTGAGCCGGTCCCGGCCACGGGAGGCACGTGGCGGCTCGTCACGGTCGACATGGGAGTTGCCGCAGCGTTCAGGGGCTATGAATTCCTGATGTGCTTCACCCTCGAGGCGGGTCCCCGCGAGACGGCCTATGCCGAGGTGGCGTTTCTGCTTGCGGGCCACGAGATCGGTGCGCCCTTTCATCGCGAGCGTGCAACAGCTCAGGCGTCAGGGGGTACCCATTTGCCGCCGAACGCTTGACCCGGGTCGGGGAGCAGCCCTCCCGGGCTGAACGGCCGCTTAGGGGCGAAAGGAGCCGTCGCAGTGCTCGACATCGTGTGAGGGAACCTCAGCGGACGCGTTTGACGATCGGGGCGCGCGTCTTCTCTCGATATGACGAATAGGCGTCAGCCGCTCAAACCGCGCGCCTGAACTGCTCGCCGCCTGAGTTAGGTGTCGAGGGGCGCTGTGGCCAGTGAGTCCGAGCTGCCGTCAAGCAGCGCGACGCTGAGGCAGCGCCGGCGGCCCGAAGTCCGGCACCTCGCCGCGACGCAGCAGGTGTTGCGGCCCGAGATCGGCGATGCAGTTGATTCCGAGCAGGCCGAGGTCGCAGTCGATCTCGCGCTTCAGGATGTTCACCGCATGCGCGACGCCGCCGGCGCCGGCGATAGTCGCCGCGTAGTTGAATGGACGGCCGATGAACACGAAGTCGGCGCCCAGCGCAAGAGCCTTGAGTACGTCCGAGCCGCGGCGAAATCCGCTGTCCACCATCAGCGGCATGCTGCCGACGGCAGCGCGTGCGGCTGGCAGCACGCGCAGGGGCGCCACCGCGCCATCGAGCTGGCGTCCGCCGTGGTTGGAGAGGATCACGCCGTCCAGCCCGTGGTCGCGGGCGCGCAGTGCATCCACCGGATGCAGCACGCCCTTAAGGACGAAGCGGCCCTTCCACTGCGCGCGGATCCGGGTGATCGCCGACCAGTCGAGGTGCGCGCGGCCGGAGAAGTCGCGCACCACGCTGCGCGCCACGATCGGCGTGCGCTTGTCGGTGTCGTTGTTCTCGAAGTGCGGCATGCCGCGCGTGGCCAACGTGCGCAGGAAGGTGCCTACGGTCCAGCCCGGATGCGTCAGGCCTTGCCACAGCAGCGAAAGGTCGGGCCGCAATGGGCTGGTGAAGCCGGCGCGCGCGTAGTTCTCGACATTGCCGCGCACCGCTGTGTCCACCGTGACCACCAGGGTGCCGAAACCGGCGCGTGCAACGCGGTTAACGAGCGACTCGATCTTCTCCGGCGTGGGGGGCAGGTACGCCTGGAACCAGCTGGCGGGCGCGGCCTGCGCGACTTCCTCCATGCGTGTCAGCGACGAGCCGCTCATGATCATCGGGATGCCGGCACGCGCGGCGGACGTGGCCAGCACCGTGTCGCCGCGGTAGGCGGTGAGCGCGCTCACGCCCATGGGCGCGATGCCGAAGGGCGCGGCCCATTCCTGGTTGAACAGGCTGGTCTTCTGCGAGCGCTGCGCCACGTTGTTCAGCACGCGCGGCAGGAAGCCAATCTCGTCAAAGGCGCTGCGGTTGTCGCGCTGCGAGGCGCCGGTTTCGGCAGCGCCGAACACGTAGCCGAAGATCGGCTTCGGGAGGTGGCGACGCGCCGCGGCCTCGAAGTCATCGAGCGCGTAGATGCCGCGCAGGCGGTGGGGCAGGGGGGCGTTCAAGGCGCTCGCCTCAGCGGCCGTTGGCCTTGCGCCAGGCCTCGAAGTCCATCTTGCTCTGCGGATTCGTGGCGGGGTACAGGCCGATGATGGAGCGGCCCTTGGCGACTTCCTCGGACACGAAGTCCTCGAAGGCCGTCATCTCGAAGGCCTCGCTGGCGATCTCCTCGGCCAGGTGCGCGGGAATGACCACCACGCCTTCGCCGTCGCCGACCAGGATGTCGCCCGGGAAAACCGGCGCGTCGCCGCAGCCGATCGGCACGTTGATGTCGATGGCCTGGTGATGCGTGAGGTTCGTTGGCGCGCTCGGACGGTGGTGGTACGCGTGGATCTTCAGCGCCCCGATCTCGGGCGAGTCGCGGAAGCCGCCATCGGTGACCACGCCGGCAACGCCGCGCGCCTGCAGGCGCGTGACCAGGATCGCGCCGGCGGAAGCGGCGCGGGCGTCCTTGCGGCTGTCGAACACGAGGATCGCGCCGGGCGGGCATTCCTCCACCGCCTTGCGCTGCGGGTGCTCCGGGTTCAGGAACACGTCGATCTTGTTCAGGTCCTCGCGCGCCGGCATGTAGCGCACCGTGTACGCGGGCCCGACCATGTTCTCGCGGAAGGCGCCCACCGGAAACACGTCCTGGATGAACTGTCCGCGCAGC
Organism: Ramlibacter sp.; assembly: GCA_028292105.1. Classification (GTDB taxonomy): domain Bacteria; phylum Pseudomonadota; class Gammaproteobacteria; order Burkholderiales; family Burkholderiaceae_C; genus Ramlibacter. Next base: position 3,212 of record JAQGMY010000251.1, on the reverse strand, counting down.
CCGCGCTTGAACAGGCAGGTGCACAGCGTGGCCGTGCTGATGGTCTTGAGTTTCTTGAACGCTTCGGGGGAGAGGGCCGGGGGTTTGCTCATGGCTGGCGTGCGACGGGTCGGGTACGAAAAGGTTATTGTATACTAGTATCCGAAATCAACGGCCGCTACCCGACAGCGCGCCTTTCCTGGAAGAGACATGACCCAGACCAGCATCGCCCGCCTGCGGGTGCTCTATCTCGCCCGCGGCACGCCGCAGCTGTATGAGGCCGTGCGCGGCTACGCCCCGGCGAACATCGAGCTCGTCACGCTCGAATCGGACGACCGGCAGGAGGTGTTCGCGAAGCTGCCCGATTGCGAGGCCGTGATCGTCGCAACGCGCAAGCTCGATGGCGAAATGGTCGCGGCCGCGCACAGGCTGCGGCTGGTCGTGCACCAGGGCGTCGGCTACCACGACACCACCGACGTGCCCGCGCTCCAGAAGCGCGGGATCCCGATCGCCGTGACGCCCAACGGCACGCCGCAAACGGTGTCCGAGCACGCCGTGATGCTGATGCTCGCCGCGTGCCGCCTGCTGCCCTTCGCCGACAGCGAACTGCGCCAGGGCCGCTACCACGTCAACGCGCTGCGCCTGCAGTCCCAGACCCTCGCCGGCAAGACCGTCGGCTTCATCGGCATGGGCCGCATCGGCCAGGCCACCGTGCGACGCCTGCTCGGTTGGGAGATGCAGGGCCTGTACGTGGATCCTGTCCCGCTGCCGGACCCCGAAGCGGTGCGCCTGAACCTCACGCGCGTGACCTTGCCCGAACTCCTGGAGCGCGCCGACATCGTCTCGCTGCACGTTCCGCTCACCGACGACACGCGCGCGATGATCGACGCAGCGGCGCTGGCGCGAATGAAGAAGGGCGCCGTTCTCGTAAACACCGCGCGCGGACCGGTGGTCCACGAAGCGGCGCTGGTCGAAGCGCTGCGATCGGGCCATCTCGGCGCGGCCGGCCTCGACGTGTACGAGGAAGAGCCGGTGCGCGCCGGGCATGCGCTCGCCGGGTTCCGCAACGTGGTCCTCACGCCGCACATCGCCGCGGCCACCCGCGACACCTTCGCCGCGAAGATGCAGGGCGTCTTCGCCAATATCAGCCGCTTCTACGCCGGCGTGCCGCTGCAGGACCAGGTCCTCTGATCCGCGCGCCGGACCGCTGAAGCATCACAACCCAGACATCCACCCATGACGAATCGACACAGCACCCGCCGCCACTTCTCTCTGCTCGCTGCCGCGACCCTCGTCGCCGGCACCTTCGGGCTGCCGACGGTGGCCCTCGCGCAAGCGAAGTTCCCCAGCAAGCCTGTGACGATCATCGTGCCCTACACGGCGGGCGGCGCCTCCGACGTGCAGGCGCGCCTGATCGGCGAGAAACTCTCGCACCTCTGGGGCCAGGCTGTCATCGTCGACAACAAGCCGGGCGCGAGCGCCTCGATCGGCATGCGGTTCGTGGCGTCGGCTGCGCCGGACGGCCACACGCTGGTGATCAGCGACCTGGGCACGCTGACCATCGCGCCCTCCGTGCGCAAGGTGCCCTACGACCTGGACAAGGACTTCGCCCCGCTTAGCATCCTGACCTACTCGCCCTACCTGCTGACGGCGCATCCTTCCACGCCGTACAACACGCTGGCCGAACTGGTCGCCTACGCCAAGGCCAACCCGAACAAGATCAACTACGGCACCAGTGGCCTGGGCACCAACCCGCACCTTGCGGGACGCCTGTTCGCATCGCGCCTCGGGCTGCAATGGGCGGACGTGCCCAGCAAGGGCGGCTCGCAGACCATCCAGGACGTGATGCAGGGCGTGGTCGACCTGCAGTTCAACAGCGTGTTCAGCACCGCGACGTTCGTGAAATCCGGCAAGCTGAAGGCCCTGGCCGTCTCGAGCGCCAAGCGCCTGCCGGACATGCCGAACCTGCCGACGGTGGGCGAGTTGATCCCGGGCTTCGTCGCCGGTGGCTACCAGGGCATGTTCGCGCCGGCCGCGACCCCGCCGGAGGTGGTGCGCAAGATCAACGCGGACCTGGTGCAGGTGCTTGCCATGTCCGACATGAAGGCCAAGCTGCGGGAACTGGGCGCCGAGCCGATGCCGGGCAGCCCGGAGGCGATGCGCACTTTCCTGCACGAGGACCGCGAGCGCTGGGCCGCCGTGGTCAAGCAGTACAACATCAAGGTGGAACAATAAGCATCCCATGGCCCGACCGCGCCTCGTGCTCGCCTCGACCCTGCAGGACCTCGCGTCCCTGGGCGCGAGCCGGCGCGCGCCCGCGGCGCGGGGCGCGGCCGGCGGCGAGATCGTGGGCGTGCTCCGGCGGGCCATCGTCAACGCGGACCTGGTGCCCGGGACGGCGCTGAACGAGTCGGACGTGGCGACGCAGTTCGGCGTGAGCCGCACGCCGGTGCGCGAGGCGTTCCGCACGCTGCTCTCCGAGGGACTGCTCGACGTGCGGCCGCAGAAAGGCACCTTCGTGTCGCTGCTGTACCGGGCGGACCTCGAGGACGCGCTCTTCGTGCGCGAGGCGCTTGAATGCGCGGCCGCGGACCTGGCCGCGCGCGCGCCGGCGGACCAACGCAAGGTTCTGCTGCGCATCGTCGAGCAGCAGCGAATGGCCCTGCACGACGGCGATCGCGAAGGCAGCCTGGCGGCCGACGAGGCACTGCACCGCAAGATCATGGAGCTCTCGGGGCATCCTTCCGCCTGGGACGTCGTTCGCCAGGCCCGCACGCACCTGGAGCGGCTGCGCCGCATCGCCAATGCGGAACTCGGTGGCAGCCAGGAAGCGCTCGGCTACCACGAGAAGATCGCCCAGGCGATCGTGGACGGGGATGCGGAAGCGGCGGTGACGCTATTGCGCAGTCACATCCGCCAGATCGAGGGCTTCATCGGGCGGATCGCGGAGTTGCACGCGGGGTACATCGAGTAGGGGAGAGGGTCCAGCCGACCACTGGAGCATCGGCCGCGCTCACATCCCGCCCGCACACTTACCTGTGAGGGCAGCGTTGACCTGAATCGACCTCTTGTTGCAGAGGACGACTGAGGCTCGCGCTGGGGGCGGTCGGGGCGCTTCCACCCCCGATCCGCCTGGAGTTTCCGCACCGGCTGCTTTCGGCCAGAAGCAGACTTGAGCCGACCGAAGCGGCGCGAGCTTCCTCACTCGCACCGCTGTCGGGGCGCTCACGCGC
>JAQGMY010000433.1 GCA_028292105.1 Ramlibacter sp. | reverse complement strand
CCGCCTCGGCACCGCCCGCTGCAGCTGGCGGTGCCCGCGCGCCGGCGGCAGCGGCCTCGACGCCGCCCGCGCGCCTGCGTTCCACCCTCACGCTGCCGCGGGAGTCCCGTTGATGGGGGATGCCGAGACGGTGCACGTGGAGGCCCCGGTGGTGCTCGATGCCAGCCGGCTCGAGGCCCGCCACCTGCGCAAGAGCTATGGCGGACGCAAGGTGGTGCAGGACGTGTCGCTGACCGTCGCGAAGGGTGAGGTCGTCGGCCTGCTGGGTCCGAACGGCGCCGGCAAGACGACCTCCTTCTACATGATCGTCGGGCTGGTGCGCGCCGACGGCGGCGAGATCGCCATCGACGGCCGTCCGGTGGAACACATGCCGATCCACCGGCGCTCGCGGCTGGGCCTGTCGTACCTGCCGCAGGAAGCGTCGATCTTCCGCAAGCTCAACGTCGAGGACAACGTCCGCGCCGTGCTCGAACTGCAGCGCGGCCCCGATGGCAAGTCGCTGTCGCGCGACGAGATCGAGCGCCGCCTGACCGGGCTGCTGCAGGACCTGCGCGTCGAGCACCTGCGCGATTCGCCGGCGCTGGCGCTCTCGGGTGGCGAAAGGCGCCGGGTCGAGATCGCGCGCGCGCTCGCCACGCAGCCGCGCTTCATCCTGCTGGACGAACCGTTCGCCGGCATCGACCCGATCGCCGTGATCGAGATCCAGCGGATCATCGGCTACCTGAAGTCGCGCGGTATCGGCGTGCTGATCACCGACCACAACGTGCGCGAGACGCTGGGCATCTGCGACCACGCGTACATCATCAGCGAGGGGCGGGTGCTGGCGCAGGGCACGCCCGCCGAGATCGTCAACAACGCAGACGTGCGCCGGGTGTATCTCGGCGAGCACTTCCGAATGTGACGGATCTGCTGGCAGTATGAAGCAGGGTCTTTCTCTCCGCGTATCGCAACACCTGGCGTTGACGCCGCAGCTGCAGCAGTCGATCCGGCTGCTGCAGCTGTCAACGCTCGAACTGGGGCAGGAAATCCAGCAGATGCTGGACGACAACCCCTTCCTCGAGGTGCAGCTCGACGAGGCGACCGAGGACTTCGGCAACGCCACCGCGGAGACGCGCGCCGCCAGCGGCGAGACGGAAACCTACGAGCCGCCCGTCAATGTCCACGACAGCAGCACTGCATCCACCAGCGCCACCGCCTCGTCCGAATCAGAGGGCGACGGTGGCGACCCGGCGGGCGTCGACGCCTCGCCGTCGGACTGGGACGGCGAGGGCAGCACCGAAATGGTGGCGGACGACGGCGAGTGGGGCGGCGATGCGCCGGCGGCGCGCCGCAACACCCTGGGCGACGACGACGAGATCGACGCCACCGACCTGGCCCGCGGCCTGGAGTCACTGCAGTCGTGGCTGCATCGCCAGGCCCTCGGGCTGCGCCTGGGCGAAGAAGACCGGGTCGCGCTGCGTTACCTGATCGAATCACTGAACGACGACGGCTACCTCGAGGAGTCGCTCGAAGCCATGGCCGCCGGCCTGGCTGGCGACGACGTCGAGCAGGAGGAAGAGCTGCTGCACCGCTTCAGGGTCGCCCTGAGCCTGCTGCAGAACCTCGACCCGCCGGGCGTCGGCGCCCGGTCCCTGGCCGAATGCCTGACCCTGCAGCTGCGCTCGATGCAGCAGGACTCGCCCGACAACGAGATCTGCCCGATCGCCATCAAGGTCTGCAAGCAACCGATCGACCTGCTGGCCAAGCGCGACATCAAGCGGCTGGCGCACCTGTGCGGCGACACGGAGCTGCGGGTGCGGTCGGCGATCTCGCTGATCACGCGGCTGGAACCCAAGCCGGGCCGGCGCTTCATCGACACCGAGCGCAACATCATCGTGCCGGACGTGCTGGTCACGCAGGTCGGCCGCGGCACGCGCGTGAACTTCCGCGTGCAGCTCAATCCGGACGTGATGCCGCGCCTGCGCGTGCACGACATCTACGCCGGGGCGCTCAAGGCGCACCGCGGCGAAGGCCACCAGGCGCTGCAGCAGCGGCTGCAGGAGGCGCGCTGGTTCATCAAGAACATCCAGCAGCGCTTCGACACCATCCTGCGCGTGTCCACCGCGATCGTCGAGCGCCAGCGCAATTTCTTCAGCCACGGCGAACTCGCCATGCGGCCGCTGGTGCTGCGCGAGATCGCTGACGAACTCGGCCTGCACGAGTCGACCATCTCCCGCGTGACGACGGCCAAGTACATGTCGACGCCGTTCGGCACCTTCGAGCTGAAGTACTTCTTCGGCTCCGCGCTGGGCACGGAAACCGGCGGCAACGCCTCGAGCACCGCGGTCCGCGCCCTCATCAAGCAATTCGTCGCGGCGGAAAATGCCCGCAAGCCGCTGTCGGACAGCCAGATCTCCGAGATGCTCAAGGAGCAGGGGATCGAGTGCGCGCGCCGCACGGTGGCCAAGTACCGCGAGGCGCTGCGCATAGCGTCCGCCAACCTGCGTAAAGAATTGTGACCCCCATTTCCCTGTTCATGCCCTGCGCCAGCGGCGTCGAAGCCTTTCTCGTGGAGGAGGTCGCCCGGATCTGCGGCGAGGGCGCGCGCGAGCTGCGCAGCGCGCGCGGCGGCGTCCAGTTGCAGGGCGGCTGGCCCGAGGTGATGAAGCTGAACCTGCACAGCCGCCTGGCGCAGCGCGTGCTGCTGGAGGTGGCGCATGCCCCTTATCAGCTGGAGCAGGACATCTACGAAGCGGCCGCCGCCGTGCCGTGGGAAGAGTGGTTCACGCCGCGCGACACTTTCAAGATCGAGCTGACCTCGCACCAGAGTCCGCTCAAGAGCCTGAATTTCGCCGCCCTGCGCATCAAGGATGCGGTGGCCGACCGCTTCCGCGACCGCACCGGCGTGCGCCCCGACGTCGACGTGCAATGGCCGGTGGCCCGGGTCTTCGCCCACCTGGGACCGGACACCGTCACGCTGTACATGGACAGCTCCGGCGAGCCGCTGTTCAAGCGCGGCTGGCGCGAGGACAAGGGGGAGGCGCCGTTGAAGGAAACCCTGGCCGCCGCGATGCTGGCCGCCAGCGGCTGGGACGGCGTGACGCCGCTGTACGACCCCTGCTGCGGCAGCGGCACGATCGCCATCGAGGCGGCGCAGATCGCCTGCAATATCGCGCCCGGACTGTTGCGGCGCTTCGGTTTCGAGCGCCTGCTGTCGCACTCTGCGCCGCAGTGGGGCGCGCTGAAGCAGCAAGCGCTGGCTGCACGGCGCGCCGCGCCCGGTCCGCTGTTCGGCAGCGATGTCGCCTTCCGGATGGTGGACTTCGCCCAGCGCAATGCGCAGCGGGCCGGCGTCGGGGACGTCGTGCAGTTCCGCGGCGGCGATGCCTTGCAACGCATGCCGCCGGTCGAAGGCGGCGGCGTGATGCTGCTGAATCCGCCCTACGGCGAGCGGATCGAGGCCGGCGGCATCGCCGGCGCGGGCCGCGGCGGCCGTGAGCGCGCACAGATGGAGGGGGCGGGCGACTTCTTCACCCAGCTGGCGTCGCACTGGAAGAAGAACTACGCCGGCTGGACGGCCTGGGTGCTGTCGCCGGACGCCAAACTGCCTGGCCGCATGCGGCTGAAGGAGTCACGCCGGGTGCCGATGTGGAACGGGCCGATCGAGTGCCGCCTGTTCCGTTTCGACATGGTGGCGGGTTCCGCTCGCAAGCAGGAGCCGGGCGCCGATGCAGCTGGTGCTTGACACCAACGTGGTGCTGGACCTGTTCGTGTTCGCCGATCCCGGTGCACGAGCCCTGGCCGAAGGCGTGCGCGCCGGCAGCTTCGAATGGCTCGCGACGCAGCCGATGCGCGACGAACTGGCACGCGTCCTGGCCTATCCGAAGCTGGCGGCACGCCTGGCCGCACAGCGTGGCGATGCCCTTCAGGTGCTGCAGGATTTCGACCGCCACGCCCGCCTGGTCGAGGTCGCCCCGAAGGCGCCCGTGACCTGCGGCGATCCCGACGACCAGAAGTTCATCGACCTTGCGGTCGCGCACCGCTGCCTGCTGCTCAGCAAGGACGACGAGGTGCTGCGCATGAAGAAACGGCTGGCCCAGCTGGAAGTAACCGCCGCCGCTGCGCTGCCGGTGTAACCGGTAGTAGCGATTGTTTCCTACGTCAGCCGGACGTCGGTGCTGACGCGGACGTTGCCGGGACGCAGTACCTTCTGCAGCACCCCTCTCCAACCGTCCAGGAACATGTCCGAAACCTCCCTTTCCGAGCCGCAATCCACCCTGCAAGGGGCAACGTCCGTGGCTGGCGGGGCCCGGAAAGCGGCGCCGTGCGAAGAATGCGTCGGCTCCGGCGGCTGGTATCGCTACGAGCCTTCGATGGAAGATTTGCCCGGCCGGCTTTACCTGTCCTGCGTCGGTTGCCGCGGAAGCGGCCGGACGGCACTGGCGGCAGCCTGAATACTACGGACACGGTAGGTGCAAGGGAATGCCTGACTCGCCCTGTTCCGACAAAGCCCGTAGCTGGCACGTGTGATGCTAAGTACATCAACAAGAGGGACGCACGTGACCAACACCGCCGACATCGAAGACCGCAACGCGCGCCTGGTGCGCAACCTGCTTGCCTTGCGCATGGTGCTGGCGATGGACCAGATGCAGACGGGCCGCTGGAGCGAGCGCATCGAGGAGATCGACGAGGAGTTGAAGGTCCTGGGGCACGACATGAAATCCACTGCGGCGTGCGCCGCCGAAGGCCTGCGCCGGACCTTCCTGCTGCCGCGCATCGTGAACCGCCGCAATCGCGGCAACCACCGCGCCCGGGCGCGCGAGTGAGCTAACCGGCCGGCTCGGCATCGCCGACCAGGCTCAGCAACCTCAGCAACGCGTGCTGCACGGTCGCCGCCCGTACGCTGGCGCGGTCGCCATCGAAGCGCATGGTTTCGCTGCTCAGGCGCCCATCGACCTGGAATCCGAACCACACCGTGCCGACCGGCTTGTCCGGACTGCCACCGGTGGGTCCCGCCACTCCCGTCACTGCCACGCCCACCTGCGCCAGCGAATGACGCACCGCGCCGAAGGCCATGGAGCGGGCCACCACCTCGCTGACGGCGCCATGCTGGCGGATCAGGTCCGGGGCGACGCCGAGCGAGTCGCACTTGGCTTCATTGGAGTACGTCACGAAGCCCCGGTCGAACCAGTTGCTCGAGCCGCTCAGGTCGGTGCACGCGGCGGCGAGCATCCCGCCGGTGCAGCTTTCGGCGGTCGCCAGCTTCCAGCCGCGCGCGAGCAGGGCGTCGGCGAGCTGGGCACAAAGGGTGGCAGTGTTCACCATAGGTGTCTCCAGAAGGCCAGGACCAGCAGGGTGCAGAAGGCGGCGACCACGTCGTCGATCATGATGCCGAAGCCGCCACGCCAGCCGCCACCATGGAAGCGGCGATCGGCCCAGCCCACCGGCCCTGGCTTGACCATGTCGAACGCCCGGAACAGCAGGAAGGCGGCGAACTGCGCCAGCACGCCGGCCGGCATCACCAGCCACAGCACGATCCAGAAGCAGACGATCTCGTCCCAGACGATGCAGCCCGGATCGGCCACCCGCAGGTTGCGGGCGGTGACCGTGCAGGCCCACCAGCCCAGCGGCAGCGACAGCAGGATCACCTCGCCGATCGCCGCCGGCCCCAGCCAATGCGCCATGGCCAGGTAGGCCAGCCAGGCCCAGAGCGTGCCGCAGGTTCCCGGGGCGGCGGGCGCGAGACCGGAGCCGAACCCCAGCGCCACGATGTGCGCCGGGTGCGAGAACATGAAACGCACGGTGGGGCGCCGCGGCGGCAGGCCAGCAGGGTCGGCTTGGCTGGCGTCTTGCATCGAAGCCGATGGTAGTTCCATCAATGGCAGCGCCCGAAGCGCTTGCGGAAAGTGCGCGGTTCCATCGGCGCCGGCAGCGCCCACAGGCCGCTGCGGCTGCGGCGGGCCTGCGCCTCCAGGTCCGCGTAGGGTCCGGCCTTGCGGCGAAACCCCGTGGACCAGGCGTGGCCGTCGCGCACCAGCCAGGCGCCGACGTCTTCACCCCGATGTTCGACGCGCGCCAGCGTGCGGCCGTAGTCGTCCTGGCCGTGCGTGAGCGCCCGCACCGGCTGGCGCAGCACCCGGCGGGCCAGCGCCTGGCGCGCTTGCGGACCATAGGGCTGGCAGCCTTCCGGCGCGTCGATGTCCAGCAAGCGAATGGCGACCTGGCGGCCGCCGCCGGCCGGGCGCAGGTAGAGCGTGTCGCCGTCGCCCACATACGCGACGGTGCCACGCAAGATCGCCGCGTGCGCGCCCGACGCCAGCAGAAGGCAGGCCGCGAGGAGCAAGCACAGCCGGTTCACGCGGCGAAGTGGTCGAAACCGGCGAAGCGCCGCGTGACGGGCTGCCCTTGCGCATCGACCAGGCGCAGGCCCGGTTCTGCGTCGATGCGGCCGATGCGTGTGACCGGCGTCTGGCTACGGGCACCGGCCGTTTCCACTTCGGCGCGGCGGGTGGCCGGCGCGGTGAAGGCGAGTTCGTAATCGTCGCCACCGGCGAACACGAGGTCCTGCAGTTGCCCGGCCTCCAGTTGCAGTCCCCCGCTGGCGGCGAGCAGCCGCCGGGCGCAGGCGGTCTCGATGGTGGCGCCCACCTGCGAGCGCTCCAGCACGTGTGCCAGGTCACCGAGCAGGCCATCGCTGACATCGATGGCGGCGCTCGCCAGTCCGCGCAGCGCCTGCCCCAGCGCCACCCGCGGCTCGGGCTGCTCCAGCCGCAGCCGCGCGGCGGCGAACACCTCCTGCGGCAGCGAGACGGTGCCGCGGAAAGCTTCCAGCGCCAGGCGCGCGTCACCCAGCGTGCCACTGACCCAGAGGTCGTCGCCCGCCTGCGCGCCAGAGCGCAACAACGCGGTGCCTGCCGGCACTTCACCGAAGATGGTGATGTTGATGGCCAGCGGGCCGCGCGTCGTGTCGCCGCCGACCAGCTCGCAGCCATGCGCATCGGCCAGCGCAAACAGGCCGTGGGCGAAGCCGGCCAGCCAGGCCTGGTCGACCTGCGGCAGGGCGAGCGACAGGGTGAAGGCCAGCGGTTGCGCGCCGCACGCCGCCAGGTCGCTCAGGTTGACGGCCAGGGCCTTGTGACCGAGCCGCGCCGGATCCACCGTCGACACGAAATGGCGGCCTTCCACCAGCAGGTCGGTCGAAACGGCGAGCTGCATGCCGGGGCGGGGCTGCAGCAATGCGCAGTCGTCGCCGACACCGAGCGGGCTGCGCCGCACCGGCCGCTCGAAAAAGCGCTTGATCAGGTCGAATTCGCGCATGGCACAGGTTAACTCGAAACCGATCGCGCATTGGCTCCAGCCCGATGGTGCGCACGCGAGCGTGCACACCCTACGACCCCGCGCCCCGCAGGGTGTGCACGCTCGCGTGCGCACCATCAGCGCAGGGAGATCAGCCCCGCCCGCGAAACCGTTCGCCGCCCTGCCGCACCACTTCGGCGAGCAGTCGCTCACGGGCATGCGTCTCCCGCAACCAGCGCGCGTCGTTCACGCCCCGGTCGGCGGAGGTGCGCAGCATGTCGATGGCGGCCGAGGCGCCGATGTCGGCGGCGTGCGGCGCCACCTGGTCGAGCGTACGCAGGATGTGTTCGCGCAGCGGCAGGTGCTCCCCCGTTTCCGGCTCCACGTACACCGCCTCGAGGCCGAACCGGCAGGCCTGGAAGCGGTTGTAGGTGTAGACCATGTAGTCGTCCTCCTGCGGCTGGAAGGGCTGGGCTTGCAGGAACCAGGCACCCAGCGACTGCACGAAGCCGGCGAGCGCCGCGGCCCGCTCTATGGTCAGCGGGGTGTCGAACACGCGGATCTCGATCGTGCCGTATTCGGGCTTGGGCCGGATGTCCCAGTAGAAGTCCTTCATGCTCTTGACCACCCCGGTGCGGGTGGTCTTGGCGAACCAGCGGCCGAACTCCTCCCAGCTCAGGGTGAAGGGCGCCCGGCCCGACATCGGGAAGGCGAACACGGAGTTGAGCCGCGCCGAATCGAACTGCGTGTCCTGTCCCTGAACGTAGGGCGAACTGGCGGACAGCGCGATGAAGTGCGGGATGTAGCGCGACATGCGGTGCAGCATCAGCAGCGCGCTGTCCGCATCCGGGCAGCCGATGTGCACGTGCTGGCCGAAGATCGTGAACTGCTTGGTCAGGTAGCCGTACAGCTCCGAGAGCTGGCGAAAGCGCGGCCGGTCGTAGATGCGCTGCTCGTGCCATTGCTGGAACGGGTGCGTGCCGCCGCCGACGCAGGCGATGTTCAACTTGTCCGCGCACTTGACCAGCGCATCGCGCATCTGCGACAGCTGCCCCAGCACCTCGGTGCACGAATGGCAGACGCCGGTGGAGATCTCGATCATGCTGGAGGTCATCTCCGGCACCACGGCGCCGGGCAGCGGGATCTTGGCCATCAGGCGCAGCATTTCGTCGGAGAACGGCGCCAGGTCGTAGTCGTGCGTGTTGACCAGCTGGATCTCGAGCTCGACGCCCAGCGACAGCGCCTGCGAATGGCTGAAAGGCTCCAGCGCGATGGCCGCCGGCGGCAGCGCAGGCAGCGAATCCAGCACCGGTTCGACGCGCTCAGCCACGCAGCTCTCCCGGCGCCAGGCCGGGAGCGTGCGGCTCCCAGGGGCTGACGCTTTCACCGGCACGGTAGATGGCGAAGGTGGCGACGATGGCGCCCAGGACCTCCATCAGCAGGATGGCCGGCATCACGATGCTGGCGATGCGTGGGCCCAGCGACATCGAGGAGGTGACGAACTGCGACACCAGCAACAGCGAGATCGACGACATCGGCGCCATGGCGGCGGCCGTGTAGATCGCCTGCTTCCAGCTGGTGCCGCTGCCGAAGTTGCCGAGCGACACGCCCGCGACCTTGGCGATGCCGCGGGTGACGACGAAGGCCGCCACCAGCCCCACCACCGCCGGGTTCCATTCGGCCTTGGCGGCCACCACCGAAACCAGCACGAACATCAACATGGTCAGCAGCGACGAGGCGGTGCCCAGCTGGCGCGGCCAGGCCCAGGGCCGCGGGTGCATCTGCTTCAGCATCAGGCCGCCGATCAGCGCGGCCAGCGGCGCCGAGCCGCCGAAGTGGGCCGCCAGCGCCGTGCCGGCGGCGACCAGGCAGATCAGCAGGATCGAGGTGTTCTCGCTGGTCGGGCTCATCACCCGCAGCGCCAGGCGCAAGGCGAGTGCCAGCAGCGCGCCGACGATGAAGGACACGCCCAGCACCACCGCCACCGGGTACAGGGCGGCGGCCAGGTCGGTTTCCTCGCGGTGCAGGGTGCCGGCGCGGGCGCTGACCAGCGTCAGGGCATAGAAGGTGCTCAGCGTCGACAGCGCCATCGCCCGCTCGGTGACGGGACCGGCGGCGCCGGTGTCCATGATCACGCGGCTCAAGACCGCCGGTGAGGCGGCCACGGCGATCAGGGCCGCGCCTTCGGCCACGCTGGCGCGGACGTTCAGGTAGCGCAGGACATAGTAGACGGCGACGGCGGTCAGCACCGATTCCAGCAGGCTTTGCAGCAGCACCATCGGGTTGTGCCGCAGCCAGCGCAGCGCCAGCCGGCCGCCGGATTCGAACAGCACCACCGACACGCCCAGCTCCAGCAGGAACAGGGCCACCCCTTGCAGGGGCCAGGCGGCGCCGGAGAAACCGATCAGCCCGGCGAGCGTGCCGACGATGGAGTAGCCCACCACCTTGGGCAGCCCGCTATACCGTTGCAGCAGGTGGCCGGCGGCGGAGGCCAGCGCCAGCAGCAGGGACCATTGGACGGTGGGAAGGCCGGCAGACGGCTTGACCCATTCCGCCCAGATGGCCATCACCTCGTCCACGGTGGCTCCCAGCGTTTCAGTGCAGCACCCTTTGGCTGCCGTCGTCCAGGGTGAAGACGGGAATCTCGACTTCGAAGCGCTCGCCGTCCTCGGTCACGCAGAAGTAGTGGCCGCGCATGCTGCCGCTGGCCGTGCGCAGCCGGCAGCCGCTCGTGTATTCGAAAGACTCACCGGGCTTGAGCAGCGGCTGCTGGCCGATCACTCCCAGGCCCTTCACTTCCTCGGCTTCGCCGAGCTCGTTGGTGATGATCCAGTGGCGTGACACCAGCTGGGCAGCAACGTCGCCGACGTTGCTGATGGTGATCGTGTACGCGAAGCTCCAGAGGTTCTGCGCCGGGGCGGATTGCTCGGGCAGGTAGCGTGGCTGGACTTCGACTTTGAACGCATGGCGGGACATGGCGCGCATCGTACTCGCAGCCGGCGCAAGGCGGCACTCGGCGACAATGGCGGCATGAGCCAGCGCAGCTTCCGCATCGCCCCTTCCATCCTCTCCGCCGACTTCGCCCGTCTTGGCGAAGAGGTCCGCAGCGTCATCGCCGCCGGCGCGGACTGGATCCACTTCGACGTGATGGACAACCATTACGTGCCGAACCTCACCTTCGGACCGATGATCTGTTCGGCCCTGAAGCCGCACGCCAGGACCGCGGCCGGCGAGGCGGTGCCCATCGACGTGCACCTGATGGTGCAGCCGGTCGACGCGCTGGCGCAGGCTTTTGCCGAAGCCGGAGCCGACTACATCAGCTTCCACCCGGACGCCTCCACCCACGTGCACCGCAGCGTGCAGGCGATCAAGGGCGCGGGTTGCAAGGCGGGGCTGGTGTTCAACCCGGCGGCCTCGCTGGACGTGCTGGACTGGATGATCGAAGAGGTCGACCTCATCCTGCTCATGAGCGTGAACCCCGGCTTCGGTGGCCAGGGCTTCATCGACTCCACCCTGCGCAAGATCGAGCTGGCGCGCCAGCGTATCGATGCGAGCGGCCGCGACATCCGGCTGGAAGTGGACGGCGGAATCAAGACCGACAACATCGCCCGGGTCGCGGCAGCGGGCGCCGACACCTTCGTGGCGGGCAGCGCGATCTTCGGCAAGCCCGATTACAAGGGCGTGATCGATGCGATGCGGGTGCAGTTGAAGGGCTGATGAACCCACCCCATGTCATGCCGGACTTGCTCCGGCAACCATGGCTGCATGGATCCCGGGTCGAGCCCGGGACGACATATACGTTGGTTTACTGCCGGCGCTGCTTCGGCGCGTCCTTCTGCTTTTCGTAAGCGGCGTCGAGCGCCGGGCCCTTGTCGGTGTCGGGCTGGCCGGCGACGACATCGTCGTGCGCGATCTGGCCCATGTGCCGGGTGCTGGCAGCTTCGGCGGACTGGCTGTCGGTGGATTCGTCGCGCTCGTGCGGCATGCGCGCCTTGGGCGCCTGGTTCTCGCCTTGCTGCATCACCGTGTTGCCATCGGACGGCTTCGGTACCGCATGGCCTTCTTCTTCCATTCGGGGCATGCTTTCTCTCCTGTTGTCCCATGCTGCGGCAGGGCCGGTGCCGGCGCGGTAGGACTTCGCCGCGAAGCCTTTGCCCGCGTGAATCGCGCGCCAGATGGGAGCCCTAGCGACTGTGGGAACCCTCCTACGGGGGGTGGCGGAAACGCCCCACAACTCCGCCCGCTGAAGGGCTACGGGTCTTCCGGCTGAGGCGGGGTCCAATGCCTGCCAAGAACATGAGCGCCTAGGAGCAGCCGATGGAGATCACCCCGCAAGTCCCGACCTGGTTGACGTTGATCGCCGCCGCGGGCATCGGTGTGTTCGCCGTCGCCGCTCTTGCGCGCATGCTGGAAGCCGTGCTCGACCTCGATACGAACTGAGCTCCGCCTTCCGTTGCGCGCCACGCCCCGTCGGCGCGCGCCCTTCCCGTTTTCCCTTCCTGCCGACCAGGAGTTGATCCATGGCCACTTCCCGTACGGAGGGCTCTCGCAAATCCAAAGCCGGCGACCCTGTCGCCAATCGCCAGAAACAGCTGGAAGCCTTCACGCAGGCGCCGGAGAACCTGCTCACCACCAACCAGGGCGTGGTGCTGCCGGACAACCACAATTCGCTCAAGGCCGGCATCCGCGGGCCCAGCCTGCTGGAAGACTTCATCCTGCGGGAGAAGATCACCCACTTCGACCATGAGCGCATCCCCGAACGCGTGGTGCACGCGCGCGGCGCGGCGGCGCACGGCTACTTCGAGCTGACCCGTCCCCTCGTCGAATACACCAAGGCGGATTTCCTGCAGGAGGTGGGCGGCCGCACCCCGGTGTTCGTGCGCTTTTCCACGGTCGTCGGTTCACGCGGCTCGGCCGACACGGTGCGCGACGTCCGTGGCTTCGCCGTGAAGTTCTACACCCGCGAAGGCAACTACGACCTGGTCGGCAACAACATGCCGGTGTTCTTCATCCAGGACGCGATGAAGTTCCCCGACCTGGTGCACGCCATCAAGCCGGAGCCGCACAACGACATGCCGCAGGCTTCCAGCGCGCACGACACCTTCTGGGACTTCATCTCGCTGATGCCCGAGTCCTCGCACATGCTCATGTGGCTGATGTCGGACCGCGCCATCCCGCGCAGCTACCGGATGATGGAAGGCTTCGGCGTCCACACCTTTCGCTTCGTCAACGCCCGCGGCGTGTCGCATTTCGTCAAGTTCCACTGGCGCCCCAAGCTGGGCAAGCACGCCCTGGCCTGGGACGAAGCGCAGAAGATCGCCGGCAAGGACCCCGACTTCCATCGCCGTGACCTGTGGGAAGCGATCGACGGCGGCGACTTCCCGGAATGGGAACTGGGCCTGCAACTGATCGACGAGGAGCGGGCGGCCAAGCTCGGCTTCGACCTGCTGGATCCCACCAAGCTGCTGCCCGAGGAGATCGTCCCGGTCCTCCCGGTCGGCCGCCTGGTGTTGAACCGCAACCCGGACAACTTCTTCAGCGAAGTGGAGCAGGTGGCTTTCCACCCCGGCCACGTCGTGCCGGGGATCGACTTCAGCAACGATCCGCTGCTGCAGGGCCGCCTGTTCTCGTACACCGACACCCAGCTGTCGCGCCTGGGCGGGCCGAACTTCCACGAGCTGCCGATCAATCGCGGCGTCTGCCCGATGCACAACTTCCAGCGCGACGGCATGCACCGCATGACCATTCCGCGCGGCCGGGTCTCGTACGAGCCGAACACGCTGGCCAACGGCTCGGAGTTCCGGGTCGATGGCGGCGAAAACGGCTTCCAGAGCTTTGCCGAAGCGCTGGAGTCGCCGAAGATCCGGCGCCGCAGCCCGAGCTTCGACGACCACTTCAGCCAGGCCGCGCTGTTCTGGAACAGCCAGAGCCCGGCGGAGAAGGAACACATCATCGCGGCCTTCCAGTTCGAGCTGTCGAAAGTGGAGGTCCCGGCCATCCGCCAGCGCATCGTCGACAACCTGGCGCACGTGGACGGCCGGCTGGCGCGCAAGGTGGCCGAGCCCCTGGGCATCGGGCCGCCGGACGCCCGTTCCGCGGCGGGTCGCGCCGGCTTCCGCGCGGCCAGCGCCAAGCCGCTGCTGGAGAGCGCACCTTCCCTGTCGATGGAGGCCGGCGGCGGGCCGATCCACACGCGCAAGGTCGCGGTCCTCATGGCCGCCGGCGTGGAGCTTGGCGCCTACAAGGTGATCCAGCAGGCGCTGCAGGACGTGGGCGCCACGGTCAAGGTCGTGGCGGGTCACCTCGGGTTCATCGCGTCCTCGTCGGGCCAGCAGGTTGCGATCGACCATACCTTCCAGAACATGCCTTCGGTCATGTTCGACGCGGTGCTGGTCCCGGGCGGCGCCGCCAGCGCACAGCTGATGATGAAGAACGGGGACGCCGTGCACTTCCTGCTGGAAGCCTTCAAGCACTGCAAGCCGCTGTGCCTGATCGGCGAATCGGCTGAAATCCTGCGCCGCGCGGGGCTGCTGCCCGAAGAGGGCCCGACCCCTGCGGGCGTGCTGATCGGCACCAACGAACCGACGGCCAGGCTGCAGCTGGCGCAGGATTTCATCGCCGCGATTGCCAGGCACCGGCACTGGATGCGAGCGCACATCGAGCAGGTGCCGGCCTGACGGTTTGGCTCGTCTCGGCGTGCGGCTTGTCCTACATGATGATGACAGGTGCGCTGACTCCACGGCGGCCGGAAGGGCGGCCCAATCATGGGTCGCCGGCTCCCCGGCTTTCCTTCGCTTTTCCGGAGACAGGTATGGCATCGAGCAACCAGAACATTGGCGTCCAGCGCATCACGGGCCGCAGCTTCACCTCGATGGACCCGGAGCGGCAGCGTGAGATCGTGGTGGAGAGCCCCGCCGCCGGCACGCCACAGGAGCGCCGTTTCCAGGCCCTGCGCAACAGCCGCCCGCCCCACCTGGCGTGGATGGCCCCCGAAGCCGACGTGAGCGAGGGTGGCAGCAACCGCGGCCGCTGAAGCCTTTCAGGCAGCAACAGGCCAGGGTTCACGCCCTGGCTTTTTTCATTGGCGCCGCCATTAAGCTCGCGGCATGCATCCCCCACCCCTGCCGCCGCTGCGCGCGGCGATCATCGACCTGGACGGCACGCTCGTCGACACGTTGGGCGACTTCGCGGCCGCGCTCGGCGCGATGCTGCAGGCCTTGCAGCTGCCGGCAGTGGAACGCGTCCAGGTGGAGCGCTTCATCGGCAAGGGATCCGAGCACCTGATTCGCGCAACCCTGGCCCACGTCGGCGCGCCGTCAGGCCTGTACGAGCGTGCCTGGGACCTGTACCAGCACGCCTACAGGGAGCTGAATGGCCGCTGGTCCAGCGTGTACCCGGGGGTGCCGGAAGGCCTCGCGGTGCTGCGGGGCGCCGGGCTGCGGCTCGCCTGCCTGACCAACAAGCCCGGGGAGTTCGCGCGGGCGCTGCTGGCGTCCAAGGGGCTGGCGGAATCTTTCGAGCTGGTGTTCGGCGGCGACGCCTTCGAACGCAAGAAGCCGCACCCTTTGCCGCTGCTGAAGACCTGCGAGGCCTTGGGCCTGCCGCCGGCGGCGGTGCTGATGGTGGGGGACTCGGGCAACGACGCGGCCGCCGCACGGGCGGCGGGCTGCCGCGTGCTGCTGATGACGTACGGGTACAACCATGGCGAGCCGATTCGCGGCGTCGACGCCGACGGGTACCTGGATTCGCTGGCGGATATCCAGGACTGGCTGCCGACCCGGTCGTCCCCGTAATCCCCTCGGAAGACGGGAAGCGCGCGGTCAGGCGGCCTTTCCCAGCAGCTTTTCCTTCAACTGCCAGTCCGCCGGCGAAGGCCCGAGCCAGATCCGCAGCAGCGCGTTGAAGAATTCGGGTTCCTTGAACGGCTCCCCCTGCTGCACGCCGCGCACGTTGATCACGGTGCCGGTTCCGGGAATCCATTCCAGCGTGAAGCCGTCTCCGGCGCTCAGCTTCTTGTGGTCGCTGAAGATCTGGCTCATGCGGATCAAACCGGGGATCAGCTTGGCAAAGGTCGGCTTGTCCAGGTTGTCCTCCACGCCGCGGGTGAACAGCTTGCCGAATTCCGAAGCCTCGACGTCGCGCAGCATCGTGATCGAGATCTTCTTGGCGCCCGGGGCGGCCAGCGCGTCTTCCGCCGTGCTGGCTTTGCGGGTCAGGTAGAGCCCGGCCGCGTACACCTTGAACGGCCCGCGGTAGCGGACCCCCGCGCCATTCAGCTGCAGCTTGGCGCCCCGCAGCTCCGTGGCCTCCTCATAGCGCACGCCGCTGACGGTGACCTGCGCGACAGCCCACAACGGCAGCCACAGGAAGGCGGCGAAAGCCGCGCGGAAAAGCTTGGGGGAAGCCATGCGTGTCCTCTGGGTCGGGGGTAGGAAGCCGAATTCTGGCTGAGCTAGCCGGCGGATGCTGTCGCCGATGTGGCCCCCAGGCGGTGCGTTTCTGGACTTGACCTTGGCGGCAAAGGCGTTTGCTACACTGGCACCGTGTTCATCCACCACACCGTGATCACAGGTTGCAGCGACCGGGGGGCCTGGCCCTGGCGCCGGCCTGTTCCAGTGCGTCCCTGAGAGCACGGGGGCGTCCCGTGCGCCCGCGCCCCTGACCGGGGGCACCCGTTTCGTGTCCCGCGGCCCTGCCGGCCGCCGAGCTTGTGGAGGCTCACCCCTTGATCACCGAACTCGAATTTCGCAGCCTTGCGTCGCAGGGCTACAACCGCATTCCCCTGATCGCCGAGGCCTTCGCCGACCTCGAAACGCCGCTCACCTTGTACATGAAGCTGGAGCAGACGCAGAACGCCGGCAAGAACACCTTCCTGCTCGAATCGGTGGTCGGCGGCGAGCGTTTCGGCCGCTACTCCTTCATCGGCCTGCCGGCCAACACCCTGCTGCGCACCTTCGGTTCGCGC
>JAQGMY010000422.1 GCA_028292105.1 Ramlibacter sp. | reverse complement strand
GTGGCGGAGAAGGGCAGGTCGCGTTCGCGCGCGAAGGACTCCGATGCCGGGTTGACGTCCGCCACCCGCACCACGCGCAGCTTGTCGCTGCTGCGCACCTGGTCCACGATGATGCGGCCCCACCAACCCAGGCCGATGACGGCGATGTTCAGCATGTTCAGTCCAGTTTCGATTCGAGGGTGGCCCACTCGTCGCAACGCACCGGCTTGCCGGTCTTGGCGGAGTAGTCCATGGCCTTGGTGAGGATCAGGTTCCTGTGCGCTTCGGCCGTGGTGCAGTGCTGCGTGGTCCAGCCGCAGCCCACGCGATTGAGCCAGGCGTCGGTTTCCTCGCGCATCGGGCCGCGCAGTTCGCCCAGCGCCATGTCGCCGGGCGGATAGCTGCCCATGAAGTCGACCAGCCGCTGCTTGTCGGGCGCATAGCCCGTCATCTGCGGCTTGGAGACCGCCAGCACGATGTCGCGATGGGTGTCGTCTATGGTCAGCACGCCTTCGGTGCCGACGATGCCGACGTCCAGGCTGTACACCGCGCCCGGCCAGGTGGTCGGCAGCGCCCAGTTGATGCTCAGGTGGTAGACACTGCCGTCGGAGAAGCTGATCATCCCCGAGGTGCAGTCGATGCCCTTGTACTGCGGGCCGAGCGCCTTGTCGGTGGAGCGCGCGTAGATCTCCACCGGCGTCTTGCCTTCCATCATCCACATCACGATGTCGAGGGCGTGGGTGCCCGAGATCACCATGGGCGAGATGCTGGCGGGGTCGTCGGTGCGCACGTAGTTGTCGATCGCCACCAGCCGGTTCATGAAGGCACGGCTGGTCACCAGCGTCACTTCGCCCAGCGCGCCGGTGCGGACCTTTTCCTTGGCGGCCAGCCAGCGGCGGCGAAAGCGCTGCGTGTAGCCGACGACCGCGTCCACCTTCTGGCGGGCGATCTCCTCCATGACCTGGCGCGACTCGGTGGCGCGGGTGGCGAGCGGCTTCTCGATCATCATCGGGAGGCCCCGGCGCGCCGCTTCCAGCACCGGCTCCACGTGCAGGTGTTCGTCGGTGGCGATGATCACGGCGTCGACTTCGGGCCGCGCGAGCAGCTCCTTGTAGTCGTCGGTGATGAAATTGGCGCCGATCTTGCGGCCGACTTCCTGGGCGCGATCGGGCTTGAGTTCGGCCAGGCCGACCCACTTGACCAGCGGGTGGCGCGCCGCCACCTCGCCGCGGAACAGGCCGACGCGGCCGCCGCCGATGATGGCGAGGCCGATGGGGCGGGATACGACTGTCATGTTGGGGTGATCCTTCTCAGTCCGGCGTCGCGTTCGACACCTTGGCGACGGCGCCCCAGCGGCGCGCTTCGTCGTGGATGAAGTCGCCCAGTTCCTTGGGCGTGGCGCTGGTGGCGGTCTCGACGCCGCCTTGCAGCAGCTCGGACTTGACGTCGTCGCGCGCCAGCACCTTCAGCAGTGCCGCGTGCCATTTGGCGATGACGGGCGCGGGCGTGCCCTTGGGGAACATGACGGCCTGCCAGGAGCCGCCCACGACCTGCGGGTAGCCCGACTCCACCAGCGTGGGCACGTCGGGCAAGGTCGACAGCCGCTTGCTGCTGGCCACGGCGATCGGCTTGAGCTTGCCGCCCTTGATCAGCTGCATCGCAGCGGGCACCGGCACGAACATCACCGGCACATGGCCGCCGACCACGTCGATGATGGCCGGGCCGGCACCGCCCTTGTAAGGCACGTGCGTCATGTCCAGCTTGGCTTCGCCGCGGAACAGTTCCATCTCCAGCCGGTTGAGGCTGCCGCTGCCCGGTGATGCGAAGCTCATGCCCGGGTTCTTGCGGGCGTGTTCCACCAGCTCGCTGACGTTCTTCACCGGCAGCCCGGTGGTGGCGATCAGGATGTCCGGCGCATTGGCCACCAGCGAGACCGGCGCGAAGTCGGTCGCGCTGATCTTCTGCTTGCTGCCGAAGATGGCCGGGTTGATCGCCAGCGTGCCGACGTTGCCCAGGAACACGGTGTAGCCGTCCGGTGCCGCCGCGGCGGCTGCCTCCATGCCGATGTTGCCCGCGGCGCCCGACTTGTTCTCGATGAAGATCGTCTGCCCGAGCTCGGTCGACAGCCGGCTCACCACGATGCGGCCGACGAAGTCGGAGGCGCCCCCGGGTGCGAAGGGCACGATCATCCGGATCGGTTTGGTCGGATAGGCCTGGGCTTGCGACAGTGCGGGCAGGGCCAGCGCCAGGGCGGCGGCGGCCATGAGAAGGGTTCGGCGGAAGGGGCGCATGTTTGTCTCCTGGGTTCTGGGGAACGTCGGCTCGGGCGCTCTTCAGGCGGCCTTGGCGAGCTGCGGCCGGGCGAGCGGCAGTGTCACGGGCAGGTTGGTGTCGGCGGACAGGTCGGCCGCCATGTACAGCTCCATCACCATGCGCGCGTGTTCGGGGGTCACCATCACCGGCTCGTCGCGCACCACCGCGTCGAGGAAGTGGTTGGTCTCGGCGGACATCGGCCCGGCCCAGACGTGTTCGACCTTCTCGCCGGGCATCGAGGACATCGGCAACTGCATGCCGTCCTTCATCGAGCGCACCACCACGTCCTTGTGGCTGTCGTCGACGAAGATGGCGCCGTCGGTGCCTATCATCTCGATCATCGTCGTGGAGAAGTTCGGGTAGTTGGGCGGCAGGCTCCAGCCGCCGCCGACCACGAAGGACACGCCGTTGTCCATCGTGACGGTGATCCACTGCAGGTCAGGCACCGGCGCGCCGCTGGCCTGCTGGATGGCGCCGAAGTTGTTCTGCGAATAGACGCGGATCGGCTTGGCCGGCTCCAGGCACCACAGCACGAAGTCGAGATCGTGGGTCGACTCCATGGCGGCCGGCGACAGCTTGGTGCGGCCGGTGATCTTCTTGCCCAGCGCGCGGCTGATGTGGCGCGACACCAGCACGCTGACCGGCGTGCCGATCTCGCCCTGGCGGATCGCCTTGCGCACGTAGGCGAACTTGGTGTTGAAGCGCTGCGAGTAGCCGATGGTGAACTTCAGCTTCTTGCTGCGGGCGATGGCGATCAGCTCGTCGGCCTCTTCCAGCTCCATCGCGATCGGCTTTTCCAGGAACACATGCTTGCCGGCTTGCAGGCAGGCCTTGGCCATCGGGTAGTGCGTAGTCTCCGGCGTGGCGGAGATGTAGACGGCGGCGATCTTGTCGTTGGCGACGATGTCGCGCCATTCGGTGGTGGCGGTTTTCGGCTGGGTCAGCGCCTGCACTTCGGCCAGCCGTTCCGGCCGGCTTTCGGCGATGTGCAGCGCCTTGACGAGGGGATGGCGGGCCAGCGTCTCGGCGCGGATACCCCCGCACCAGCCGGTGCCGATGACGGCGACTTCGATCGGATCCATGCAAATTGCTCCTGATTGGTTCTTGCGTGGCGGGATGCTAGGCCAGTGAGCCGCTCGCGACAAACGCTATGTTTTCATCGGACCCATGCCAAAATGGGATACCTCGCAGCCAACTCGACGCCATGGACATCCGGGCCCTCAAATGCTTCATTCTTTCTGCTGACCTGGGCAGCATCACGCGCGCCGCGGGTGAACTCGGGCTGGTGCAATCGGCACTCAGCCGCAAGATCCAGACGATCGAAGTGGAGCTCGGCTGCACCTTGTTCAACCGGCTGCCGCGCGGCATCCAGCTCACGCCCGCGGGCCGGCGCTTCCTGGACCGGGCGCGGCGGATCGTGCGCGAAGTGGAATTCGCGCGCAGCGACCTGAAGGACGGCACCGACGGCGTCGAAGGCTCGGTCAGCCTGGGACTTTCCCCTACGCTGGCGCCGCTGCTGGCGCCGGACTGCCTGGCGCAGGTGGCAGCGGACTTCCCCGGCATCCAGCTGAAGATCGTCGAAGGTTTCAGTTCGACCTTGCTCGACCTGCTGCTCACCGGCGGCATCGAGCTGGCGGTGCTGACCAACCCCCCGCGCACCACGATGCTGCAGCAGGAGCCCGCCGTGTCCGAAGAGATCCTGGTGATCACGCCGCCAGGCGCGCGCGGCATCAAGCCGTACTTCACGCTCGATGAACTGTGCAATGAGCCGGTGGTGGTCACGTCGGGCTTGCGCATCGTCATCGAGGATCAGCTGCGCAAGCACGGCCGGGCGCTGACGATCGACGCCGAGGTCGATTCCGTCGAGGCGATCCGGCGCATGGCGATGCGCGGCCAGGCGACGACGCTGATGCCCGCTTCGACCTTCCACGACGACGTGCGGGCGCGCCGGCTCGACGCCTTCCACGTGGCCGGCGCCAGCCTGCACCGGCTGCTGGTGATCGCGCAGCCGCTGTCGGGGCGCGACACGCCGGCGATCCGGCAAGTCGCGGAGACGCTGGCGCGGCAGTTCTCCACCCTCGCCGACGAAGGCGCGTTCCGCCTGTTGCAGCGCGGCCCCGGCAAGGCGCCGGCGGGACGCCCGGCGCGCGCGCGCTCGTAGACAATCGCGGCCACTTCAACCAATCCGGAGCCACGATGGCAGGCGCGCCCGCAAGGAAAACCACCCGATCCACCGCTTCGCGCAAGAGCGCGGCGCGGCCGGCACGTCCGGAAGGCGTGGGCGTCATCGGCCTGGGCATCATGGGGTCGGCGATGTCCGCCAACCTGGTGAAGGCCGGCTTCGAGGTGTTCGGCTACGACCCGGTCGCCGCCGCCCGCACCCGCTTGCGCAAGGCCGGCGGCGCGCCGTGCGGCAGCGTCGCCGAAGTGGCGCAGCGCAGCGGCCGCATCGTGCTGTCCTTGCCGAGCGAGAAGGCGCTGGAGGGCGTCTGCGAAGAGCTGGTGGCCGCCGGTGAGAAGGGGCTCATCCTGGCGGAGACGAGCACGCTGCCGGAGGCGGCGAAGCTGCGCGCGCGCGACGCGCTGGCCGCTGCGGGCATGACGCTGCTGGACTGCCCCTTGTCCGGTACCGGCGCGCAAGCGCTGACGAAGGACCTCGCCGTCTATGCCAGCGGCGACGCCGGCGCCATCGCCGAATTCGCGGCGGTGTTCGAAGGTTTTGCCCGCGCCCGCTACGACGTCGGCGACTTCGGCAACGGCATCCGCATGAAGCTGGTGGCCAACCTGCTGGTGGCGATCCACAACCTCTCGACGGCCGAAGCGATCCTGCTGGGCGAGCGCTCCGGCCTGGATGCCGCGCAGATCGTGCGCGTGGTGGCCGATGGCGCCGGTGGCTCGCGCATGTTCCAGGTGCGCGGACCGATGATGGTGGACCGCAGCTGGGACAAGGCGACCATGAAGGTCGGCGTCTGGCAGAAGGACATGCGCCTGATCCAGGAAGCCTTGCAGCGCACCGACACCCCGGCGCCCCTGTTCGCCGCCAGCATGCCGATCTACAACGCGGCGATGGCCTTGGGGCACGCCGAGGACGACACCGCGGCGGTCTATTCGGTGTTGGAGCACATGGTGGGCGGGCGCCGCAAGGGCAAGCGGGGCAAGGTCGGCTGACGGCCCTTGCGTAGGGTGTGCGAAGCGCAGCTTCGCGCACACTGCGGCGGCCGCGGTGCGCAGCGAAGCTGCACACCCTACCGATGCGAAGCCGATCAAACCACCCGCTTCAACCCCGACCGTACCAGCGCCCCCGGCGCAAACTGCTGCAGCAAGCGCGGATACGTCACCTGGGCTCCCGCCAGGAAGGTGTCCACCGCGAAGCCCACGTGCGTCATGAAGTCCACCTTGATGCGGGTGCCGTAGACATGCCGCCGCATCGCCTGGTAGAACACGC
Organism: Ramlibacter sp.; assembly: GCA_028292105.1. Taxonomy (GTDB): domain Bacteria; phylum Pseudomonadota; class Gammaproteobacteria; order Burkholderiales; family Burkholderiaceae_C; genus Ramlibacter. The sequence continues at coordinate 6,604 of JAQGMY010000422.1, read as the reverse complement.
CGCCGTGCAGGCTCCAGACGAATTCCACCTCGTGTTCGCTCACCGGCGTGTCGGTGTCCGGCAGGCCGCAGTGATGGCGCAGCTCGCGGCAATACACCGGCATCAGCTCGCGCCGCACCAGCCGGATGTACCGGCGGTTCAGCGTCGGGCTCGAGAGTCCCGCGTGCATGTAGATGCGTATCCATTCCGGCCGGTAGGTCGCTTCGGAGTAACGGCGGTAGAACTCGATCAGCCGCTCGCGCAGCGGCATGGAGCGGTCCTGCAGCAGCCCGATCCACGACGGGTCCCAGCGCCCGGCGAACACCGTCTCGTAGACGCGGTCGATCAGGGCCTGCTTGTTCTCGAAGTACCGGTACAGCAGCGGCTGCGTGATGCCCAGCCGCTTGGACAGCTCCCGCGTCTGGCCGGAGAAACCGGCCTCCGCGAAGTACGCGATGGCGCCGTCGATGATCTGCCGCTCGCGGTCGGCGGGCGACAGCCGCTGGCGCTTGCCTTGCGTCATTCAAATGTCTTGTCTTATTCGCCCTTGATCCCGTTGTCGGCGACCAGCTTGCTGTACTTGGCGTGTTCGGCCGCCAGGAAGGCGCGGAACTCCGCCTGGGTGGAAGCCTGCGCTTCCACGCCGAGGCCGGCGAATTTCTCTTTCAGGTCGGGATCCGCCATCACCTTGACCAGCGCCGCGTGATAGCTGTCGACGATCGCTTTCGGCGCGCCGGCCGGCAGGAACACGCCCCACCAGTTTTCCGCCACCAGGCCCTGCACGCCCCCTTCGGCGAAGGTCGGGATGTCCGGGAACAGCGCCGAGCGCCTGGCACTGGTGATCGCCAGCGGGCGCAGCTTTTGCGTCTTGATGAACTGCGACACCGGCAGTGCGTCGGAAACCATCATGTCGATCTGCCCACCCAGCAGGTCGTTCACCGCCTGGCCACCACCCTTGTAAGGCACGCTCACCAGCCTGATGCCCGCTTGCCGCATCATCAGTTCACCGCCCAGGTGGGCCATGCTGCCGGGGCCGCTGGTGCCGAAGCTGATGGTCGCCGGCCTGGCCTTGGCCGCCGCGATCAGGTCGCCGAGCGTCTTGTGCGGCGAGTTCACCGGCACCACCAGGATGTTCGCGCCGGTGGCCGTCAAGGACACCGGAACGAAGTCCTTTTCCATGCTGTAGGGCACCTTGGTGATGATCGGGTTGACCGAGGCCGGGCCCAGGTTGCCGATCACGAAGGTGTAGCCGTCGGGCGCCTGCCGCGCCGTGTATTCCATGCCGATGGAGCCGGCCGCACCCGGCTTGCTTTCGATGATCACCGGCTGCTTCCAGTATTCGCTGAGCTTCTGGCCCATGATGCGCGCCATCAGGTCCGAGCTGCCGCCGGCCGGATAGGTCACGACCAGGTGCACCGGCTTGTTCGGGAAGGCCTGCGCCTGCGCCGCCAGGGGTGCCAGGCACAACAGGGCCACGCCGATCGCCAAACGCTGGAAGCCCCGGCGGGTCTGCATCACTTTAATCATCGATCGCTCCTTCAGGTCGGCCGTCGCGGCAAGGGGTTACCGCGGAAGACGTATGGGAATGCAGCCTATATGATCGTTTGCTAAATAAGCATCCTCACTTTCCCTCATGCACAAACCCGCCGCCGCCGCCCGCCCGGACCAGACCCTGTCGCTGAACATGAAGCTGCTGGCCCAGCATGAGCTGGGCGGCTTCGGCGGTCTCGGCGAGGGCATGGGCATCCAGCTGGCCAGGGACGGCCGGCGCATCCTGTGGCTGGCGCACGAGGCGGCGCCGAAGAACTTCAGCGGCGTCGACGTCACCGACCCGCGCAACCCCAGGCTGGTGGTGCAGACCGAGCTGCCGCACATGAAGGTGCGCTCCAACTCGCTCGACGTGGTCGGCGACATCATGGCGGTGGCCTACCAGACGCAGACCGTCGGGCTCAAGCCGGCGGGCGTGGACCTGTTCGACATCAGCACGCCGGAGAACCCGCGCCTGATCTCGCACTTCGACTGCTCGGGCCCGCATTCGCGCGGCGTGCACGCGCTCTGGTTCGTCGACGGCAAGACCATCCACATGTCATCGGGCGCGCCGGACTTCCAGCCGCGCAATCCGCTGGACGACCAGTTCTACCGCGTCCTCGATGTGTCCGATCTCGCCAGGCCGGTGGAAGTGGGCCGCTGGTGGTATCCCGGTACGCGCGAAGGCGACGAGGCGCCGGCGCCGGCGCGGCTGCCCAAGCAATTCGACATGGGCTTTCGCACCCACAACACCAACGTGTTTCCGGAACGCCCCGATCGCGCCTTCATCGGCTACATCGACGGCGGCCTGATCGTGCTGGACATCTCGGACCTGTCGAACATGAAAGTGGTGTCCCAGTGGAACCACTCGCCTCCGTTCAACGGCTTCACCCACACGGTGCTGCCGATGTTCGAGCGCAACCTGTGGATCGTCAGCGACGAGTGCGTGATGGACAACGGCGCCGACTGGCCCAAGCTGGTGTGGGTGCTGGACGCGCGCAGTGAAAGCAACCCGGTGCCGATCGGCACCTTCCCGGCGCCGCCTTACGACGCCTTCGCCAAGCGCGGCGGCCGCTTCGGCGCCCACAACCTGCACGAGAACCTGCCGGGGCCGACCTCGTTCCGCTCCGACACCATCGTGGTCGGCAGCTTCTTCAATGCCGGCGTGCGCGTGTACGACACCAGGGATCCCTACCGGGTAGAGGAGATCGCGTACTTCGTGCCCGGCGCGCCGCGCCTGTCGCCGGCCGGCGCCGTGCAGCTCAACGACGTCTATGTCGACGAACGCCGCATCGTCTACACGGTCGACCGCTTCACCGGCGGCTTGTACGTGCTGGAGATGAACATCTAGTTCCGGCCATGGACGGCATGCGAGACGCCCTGGCGGGCAAGCTCCCGGTCACGCTGGTCACGGGTTTCCTGGGCAGCGGCAAGACCACGCTGATCTCCAGGCTGGTGCGGCATCCCGACATGAGCCGGGTGGCCGTGGTGATCAACGAAGTGGGCGAGATCGGCATCGACCACGACATCGTGGCGATGGCGTCCGAGAACATCGCGCTGCTGGCCAACGGCTGCATCTGCTGCTCGGTGCGCACCGACCTGCAGGAGACGCTGCGGGAGCTGTTCGGCCAGAGGCGCGCCGGCCAGCTCGCCGATTTCGACCGGGTGATCATCGAGACCACGGGGCTCGCGGACCCCGCGCCGGTCGTGCAAACGCTGTCGACCGACACCATGATCGCCACGCACTACCGGCTGGACGGCGTGGTGACGCTGGTCGACGCGGTCAACGGTGCGCTGCAGCTGGCCGAGCATGCGGAGCCCTTGAAGCAGATCGCGCTGGCGGACCGGGTGTTCATCACCAAGTCGGACCTGGCGACCGGCGAGCAGGTGGAGAACCTGCGTGCGGCGATCGCGTCCATCAACCCGGGTGCGCAGGTCGCCTTGCTCTTGAACGGCGCGATCGAGCCGCAGCAGTTGATGAACCTGGGCCTGACGAGTGCGCGGGCCAGTGAGCGGACCTTGAGCTTCCTGGGTGAGGACCTTGCCGGCGCGGGGTCGGGCGGGGAGCGCACGCTGGCGCGTTCACCGATCCACGATGGCTCGATCCGCACGCTGTCGCTGCGTTTCGAGCGGCCTTTCACCTGGGCCGCGTTTTCGGCGGCCCTTGAACTGCTCACGACCTTGCGGGGCCCGGACCTGCTGCGCGTGAAGGGCATCGTCAACGTCGAAGGCCAGCCGGTGGTGGTGCAGGGCGTGCAGCACGTGTTCCACGACCCGGTGCCGCTGGACCGCTGGCCGAGTGCCGATACGGACACGCGGCTGGTGTTCATCACCCGGCGGATCGAGGCGCAGGTGATCCGGAATCTGATGCAGGCGGTGGCCGACGCGGCTTGAGGGTGGTGAAGGGCCGAGCGGACCTTGCCACCCCTCGTACGGTGTGCGGCTTCGCCGCGCACCACCCGGGCGATGCAAGGGGCGCGGCGAAGCCGCACACCCTACGCGGGATCCCGTAGGGCGCAGCGCTAGACCTTCCCCGCTTCCCGCAACCACCACACCGGCAGCTGCGTGCAATCCTTCCCCTTCAACCCGGCGGCGATGGCGTCGTCGAAAGACTTCAGCGTCGCCGCCGTCAGCGGCATCTTGTAATTCTGCGCCGCCCCTTGGTCGAGCATCGAGCGCAAGTCCTTGCGCATCGTCGCCAGGTCGACGCTCACCGCACCGTCGTCCTCGCCGGCCAGGGCTTTGGCGAGCTGCGGTCCGCGCACCTTCAACATGTTCGGGCCGCCGGAAGAATCGGCGAAGATGTCGACGATGCGCGCCGGATCCAGCCCCAGGGGCTGCAGCAGCGACAACGCTTCCGACAAGGTCTGCCAATACACCATCAGCGGCAGGTTGATCCCCAGCTTGAGCGTGGCGCCGGCGCCGAAGCCGCCGGCGTGTTCGATGCGCCGGCACAGCAGCTCCAGCACCGGCCGCGCCCGCTCCACGTCCTGCGCATCGCCGCCGCAGAACGCCAGCAGCTTGCCTTGCGCCGCCGGTCCGACGCTGCCACCGACGGGGCACTCGAGGAAGCGGCCGCCGGCCTCCGTGACACGGCGACCCATCTCCTGCTGCTTGGCCGGGGCGACGGTGCTCATCTCGATGAAGAGCTGCCCTGAAGGAGAGGCCGACAGCAGCCCGCCGGCCGCGAAGTAGACGGCGTCGAGTGCCGCGGCGTCGGTGACGATCGTGATCACCGCATCCGCACCCTTCAGCAGGTCTGCCGGCGTGGCGGCGATGCTCGCGCCGGCCTGCTCCAGCGGCTGCGCGCGCGCTGGCGTGCGGTTCCACACCGTGACGCTGTGACCCAGCGCGAGCAGGCGCCTGGCGATGGCGGTGCCCATCTTGCCGGTGCCGGCAATGGCGATATGCATGGTGAACCCCCGGTTGGACGATGCCGCAACTTATCATAGGATCAACAGCGCGCACCGAGCCGTGCGTGACCAACAACGACAGGAGACCAGCCTTGTTCTACACCTGCACGCCGGGTTGCACCGACCCGGCGCACACGCATTCCCGCGCCCCTTCCGCCAACGCCCGCGCCACTCCGGCCAAGGCCAGCGCGACCAAGACGGTGGTGCGCAGCCGCAGCGGCAAGAGCAAGGTCGTCGACCTGCACTGCCACTACCTCAATCCCGAGGTGAACGCCAAGACCGCGAGCCTCAACGCCGCCCAGTACGACCCCACCGTGATCTTCGCGGACGAACTCACGCGCGAGACCAACGTCAAGCAGATGAAGACGCGCGCCCCCAAGTTGAGCGGCGTGACCGAGCGGCTCAAGGACATGGACCGCATGGGCGTCGACATCCAGGCCGTGTGTCCGGCCCCGTACCACTTCTTCTATTTCACCGAACCCGACTACGGCGCCGAGCTGGCGCGCGAGGTGAACGAAGGCATCGCGAAGGTCGTCGCCGACACGCCGGATCGCTTCGTCGGCCTGGGCTCGGTGCCTTTGCAGAACGCCGAACTCGCCGTCCGCGAACTCGACTACGCCGTCAAGAACCTCGGGCTGCGCGGCGTCGAGATCTGCACCAACGTCAACGGCAAGAACCTGACCGATCCCACGCTGGGGCTGGAGAAGTTCTTCGCCCGCTGCGAGGAACTGGGCGTGGTGATCTTCATGCACCCGCTCGGCTACACCCAGGCCGATCGCCTGACGCACCACTACTTCAACACCGTGATCGGCAACCCGCTCGAATCGACGGTGGCGGTGTCGCACCTCATCTTCGACGGCGTGATGGCGCGCCATCCGAAGCTGAAGGTGGTGGTGGCCCACGGCGGCGGCTTCATCGCCCATTACTGGGCGCGCATGGACCACGCCTGGCGCGCGCGCCGACTGCCGCACGGTGATCAAGCGCAAGCCGTCGTCGTACCTCGAGAAGTTCTACTTCGACACGATCACCTTCGACCCGATGATGCTCAAGAACCTGATCGAGCGCTTCGGCGCCGACCACGTGGTCCTGGGCACGGACTACCCGTACGACATGGGTGAAGAGGATCCGCTGGGGCTGGTGGCGCAGGTCAAGCGCCTGCCCAAGGCCGACCGCGACCTGATCATCGGCGGCAATGCGGCCAAGCTGCTGAAGATCAAGTTCTAGCCTGGCGCATCAGCGCAGCGCCGGCATGCCGCGCCGGTACTGCACTGCCTCGGCGATGTGCGCGGTTTCAACCGCCAGCGCGCCGGACAGGTCGGCGATCGTGCGGGCGACCTTGAGGGTACGGTGGGTGGAGCGAGCGCTCCACCCCAGCCGCCCCGCTGCCTGCCGCAGGAAGGCCAGGGCCTTGCCGGTCAGCATGACGTGCCGGTCAATCTCCTGCCCTTGCAGGGCCTGGTTGCTCTTGCCCTGCCGCTGGACCTGGCGCTCGCGCGCCGAGATGCAGCGCGCCTGCATGGCCGCCGTCGCTTCGCCGGCCGGCGCGTCGAGCAAGTCTTCGGGCGTGAGCGCGGGCACTTCCACGTGCAGGTCGATGCGATCGAGCAGGGGCCCGCTCAGGCGGCCCTGGTAGCGCGCAACCTGTTCGGGCGTGCAGCGGCAGGGCCGCTTGGACCCCAGCCAGC
>JAQGMY010000400.1 GCA_028292105.1 Ramlibacter sp. | reverse complement strand
CCGGCGTCGTGGACGGCGAGCCGAGCGGCGACGAGTCGGTGGAGATCACGGCGCGCCGCCGCGGCGCGCCGCTCGACCTGATCGTGGCGGAGGCGATGATCCTCGCCAACAGCACCTGGGGCCTGTGGCTGGCGGATGTCGGCGTGCCCGGCATCTATCGCAGCCAGGCGAGCATGGCGCCCGGTGTGAAGGTCCGCATGGGCACCAAGGTCGCGCCGCACGCCGGCATCGGCGTGAAGGCCTACGCCTGGAGCACCTCGCCCCTGCGCCGGTACACCGACCTGGTCAACCAGTGGCAGATCATCGCCGGCGCCCGCCACGGCCGCACCGCCGCATTGGCCGCGCCGTTCAAGCCGAAGGACGCGGAGCTTTTCTCCGTCATCTCGGCCTTCGACGCCGCCTACGGCGCCTACAACACCAACCAGGCCGGCATGGAACGCTTCTGGACGCTGCGCTACCTGCAGCAGCACGACATCCGGGAACTCGACGCCACGGTGTTCAAGGAAGGCCTGGCGCGCGCCGACACGCTGCCCCTGGTGCTGCCGGTGCTCGGCACCTCGGACCTGCCGCGTGGCGCCCGCGTGCGGCTCAAACTCGGCGAGATCGACCTGATCACGCTCGACGTGAGCGGCTCGGTGCTGCAGCGGCTGGACCTGGATTCCGCCGCGGCGGCGTCGGAAGAAGACGACAGCGAAGAGGAAACCGTGGCCGGCCCGATTGCGATTGCCGTGGATGTCACGGACACTGGCGAGGAAGAGGCGCCAGCCACGCCGGCCGCCGCCGATAATTGAACCCGTGAACCTGAAGTCCCTGAGCACCCTGCAGATCGCGCTGGGCGCATCCCTGATCGTGCACGCCGCCGTGTTCACGGTCCGCATCGTCGACCCCGCGGGTTTCAACCGCGTGTTCCAGGACACGCCGCTCGAAGTCATCCTGGTCAACGCCCGCAGCAACGAAAAGGTCGAGCACGCACAGGCGATCGCCCAGGCCAGCCTGCAAGGCGGCGGCGAAGCCGACAAGGGTCGCGCCACCTCGCCCTTGCCGCCGTCGGCGCTGAGCACCTTCGGCGACGCCGCCGAAGACTCGCAGCGGCGCATCGAGGACATGCAGGAGCAGCAGACGCTGATGCTCACGCAGTTGAAGAACGCCCTGGCGGCCATCCCCCCCGCCGACCCGAAGCAGGCCCGGAACAATCCGGCCGCCGCCTCGCAGGAGGAAAAGCGCCGCCACCTGATGAAGCTGCTGGCCGAGATCGAGCGGCGCATCAACGAGGAAAACGCCCGGCCGAAAAAGCGCTACATCAGCCCCTCGACGCGCGAGGAGGTCTACGCGGTGTACTACAGCAACGTGCAGAACCGCATCGAGGAGCGCGGCACGCGCAACTTCCCGGAGCTGGCGGGGCGCAAGCTCTATGGCGAGCTGACGATGCTGGTGACGATCAATCACGATGGCCGCGTGGTCGAGACCGAGGTGGTGGAGAGTTCCGGCAACCGGGTCCTGGACCGCCGCGCGGAGAACATCGCGCGCGCCGCCGGTCCCTTCGGCGAGTTCGGCCCCACGCTGCGCAAGCGCGCCGACCTGCTGGCCATTCCCTGGCGCTTCCGCTTCCGGCCCGACGACACGCTCGACGCCAGACTCACCAACCGCTGAGCCCCCGTGGACCGTTACTGCGTCATGGGCAATCCCGTGGACCACAGCAAGTCGCCGTGGATCCACGCCAGGTTCGCCGCCCTCACCGGCGAACCGGTCGAATACGGCAAACGCCTGATCCCGCTGGACGGCTTTGCCGCCGGCCTGCGGGAATTCATCGCCGAAGGCGGCAAGGGCTGCAACATCACCGTGCCCTTCAAGTTCCAGGCAGCTTCGCTGGTCAGCCGGCGCAGCGCCCGGGCGGCGCTGGCGGACGCCTGCAACATCCTGAGCTTCCACGGCGACACCATCGTGGGCGACAACACCGATGGCATGGGCCTGGTCGCGGATGTGGAGCGCAATGCCGGCCTGCGCCTGGCGGGGCTGGACGTGCTGCTGATAGGCGCCGGTGGCGCGGCGGCCGGCGTGCTCGGCCCGCTGGTCGAGGCCAGGCCGCGCCGCATCGTGGTGGCCAACCGCACCGTGGCCAGGGCGCAGGCGCTGGTGACCTCGCATGCCACCCTGGCCCAGGCCACGGACGTGGAACTGGAGGCCAGCGCGCTCGATGCGATCCGCGGGCCGTTCGACCTGGTGCTCAATGGCACCGCCAGCAGCCTCAGCGGAGCGGGGGTGCCGGTGCCGCCATCCGTGCTCAAGGCCGGTGCGCTGGCCTACGACATGATGTACGGGCCGGCGGCGGCCGGTTTCCTGCAATGGGCCGCCGAACACGGCGCCGTGGGCCGCGACGGCCTGGGCATGCTGGTGGAACAGGCCGCCGAAGCCTTCGCGATCTGGCGCGGCGTGCGCCCACCGTCGGGGCAGGTGCTGGCGGAACTGCGCCAGGAGCTGGCGCAGTGAAGGCCGTCTTGCGCTGGCTCGGGCTGGTGCTGCTGGCGGTGCTGGCCTTGCAGTTGTTCTTCGTCGCGCGCATTGCCGCGATGGCGGTGGTGGACCCCGAGTCCACCTCGTTCCAGCGCTCGGAAGCCTGGCGCATTGCCAGGGAACGGGATCGCCTGCGCTGGGCCCAGAAATGGGTCGCCTACCCGCGCATATCCGACCACCTGAAGCGGGCGGTCATCGCCTCGGAAGACGGCAGCTTCGTCAACCACGACGGCGTCGACTGGGATGCGCTGGAAAAAGCCTGGGCGCGCAACCAGAAGGCGGAGGAACAGGCGGCCAAACGGGCCTCCTTCGCGCGCCCGGGCAGCAGCGGCCCGAAGGCCACGAGCAGTGCGATGGGCCGCCCGCCGAAGATCGTGGGCGGCTCGACCATCACGCAGCAGCTGGCCAAGAACCTGCTGCTGTCCGGCGAGCGCAACCTGCTGCGCAAGGGCCAGGAGTTCGTGCTCACGATGGTGCTGGAGCGCACGTTGACCAAGCAGCGGATCCTGGAGATCTACCTCAATAGCGTCGAGTGGGGCGAAGGCGTGTTCGGCGCCGAGGCGGCGGCGCAGCATTACTTTCGCAAGAGCGCAGGCCAGCTCACGCCTCATGAAGCCGCCCGGCTCGCCGTGATGCTGCCGCAACCCAAGCGCTTCGAGAAGACTCCGGGGTCGGGCTACCTCGCCAGCCGCGCCTCGACCATCGTTGCGCGCATGCGCGATGCCGAGTTGCCCTGAGGGCGCTGCCCGCCCCTTAAGATCGCCCATGCGCATCCTCGGCATCGACCCCGGCCTGCAGACCACCGGCTTCGGCGTGATAGATGTGGACGGCCACGCCCTGAGCTACGTCGCCAGCGGCACGATCAAGACCACGCACCTGGCGCGCGGGGACCTGCCGGCGCGGCTGAAGGTGCTGTTCGACGGCATTTCCGAACTGAGAACGCGCTACCAGCCGGACGCGGCAGCCGTCGAGATCGTTTTCGTCAACGTCAATCCGCAGTCCACCTTGTTGCTCGGGCAGGCGCGCGGCGCTTGCCTCACCGCGCTGGTCGTGTGCGAGTTGAGCGTCGCCGAATACACGCCGATGCAGATGAAGCAGGCGATCGCCGGAACCGGCCGCGCCGGCAAGTCGGAGGTGCAGCAGATGGTCAAGCGGCTGCTGCAGCTGCCGGCGATCCCGGGCAAGGACGCGGCCGATGCACTGGGACTGGCGATCACGCACGCGCATGCGAGCACGTCGACCGCGCTGCTGCAGCGGGCGGGGGCCGTCGTGCGGCGCAATACCGGGATGTATCGGGGCGGGCGGGCGGTTTGACCTCCGCCGGGATGTATCGGGGCGGGCGGTTTGACCTCCGTCGTCCCCGCGCAGGCGGGGACCCAGAGCGCCCTGTCTTCGGCGCAGCCAGTATCCGGTGCCCGTGACGCACGCCGCCGGGCGGTGACCTGACCCCCTGTCGTTGCGGCCTTGCGCCGCAATCCATGCAGTCCCGCCTGCGCGGGAATGACGAAGCTTTACCAGGCCCGCGCCGGCACGGCGAAGTTCGCCGGGGCCTGGCGCTCGTCGCTGAAGCTCACGACTTCGAAGGCGTCCTCGTCGGCGATCAGGGCGCGGATCAGCTTGTTGTTCAAGGCGTGGCCGGAACGGAAGGCGCTGTACGCCGCCAGCAGCGGCTTGCCGATGAGATACAGGTCGCCCATCGCGTCCAGTATCTTGTGCTTCACAAACTCGTCGTCGTAGCGCAAGCCTTCCGCGTTCAACACGCGGTAGTCGTCCATCACGATGGCGTTGTCCATGCCGCCGCCCAGGCCGAGCCCCCGGGAGCGCATCATCTCCACGTCCTTGGTGAAGCCGAAGGTGCGGGCGCGGGCGATGTCACGCGAATAGTGGCCCGAGCTCAGGTCGAATTCGTAGCGCTGGCCGGTCGAATTGACCACGCGGTGGTCGAAGTCGATCTCGAAGCCCAGCTTGTAGCCATGGAAAGGGTCAAGGCGCGCCCACTTGAGGTTCTCGCCCTCGCCTTCGCGCACCTCCACCGTCCGCAGCACGCGGATGAAGCGGCGCGGCGCATTCTGCTGTTCGATGCCGGCGCTCTGCAGCAGGAACACGAAGGACGCCGATGAGCCGTCGAGGATGGGGACTTCCTCGGCGGTGATGTCGATGTAGAGGTTGTCCACGCCGAGGCCCGCGCAAGCGGACATCAGGTGTTCCACCGTGTGCACCTTGGCGCCGCCGTTGGAGATGGTGGACGCCAGCCGGGTGTCGGTGACGGCCTGGGCCGAGACCGGGATGTCCACCGGCAGCGGCAAGTCGGTGCGGCGGAACACGATGCCCGTGTCGGGCTGCGCCGGGCGCAGCGTCAACTCCACCCGCTGGCCGCTGTGGAGACCCACGCCGACGGCCTTGGTAAGGGATTTGAGGGTGCGTTGCCGAAGCATCCGCGCAATTTTAGGCGTCCTGCTCATGCGCTGCATTGATTTACCCGATAGCCACAATCGGCGGGCGGTCGCCCTGGCCGCAAGAAAAAGGGCGGGCCAGCGGCCCGCCCGAAGCTTCCCCTGGAGAGATCTCAGTCGGCTTGCTTGCGCAGGAAAGCCGGGATTTCGAAATCGTCCATGCCGCCGCTCGACAGCGCGTCGACCTTGGCCGCCGCTTGCGTGCGGTTGGTGCGCCACACGCTCGGCACGGCCAGGCCGTGGTAGTCCGGCTGCGGGGCGGCCGAGTGGCCGGTTTGCATTTCGCGGGTGACGATCGCACCCGGGCCGCCCACCGCGCCGTGGATCGTCGGCACGTTGAACGGCACGTTGTCGGTGCCGGTGCGCAGCACCTGCAGCGGCGGCGCGGTGCGGCGCTGCTGGCCCTGGCGGGACAGCCCGGTGGCCACCACGGTGACGCGGACCTGCTCGCCGAGTTCGTCGTCGTACGCCGTGCCGTAGATCACGTGCGCATCGGCCGAAGCGTAGGCGCGGATCGTGTTCATCGCCAGCTTCGACTCGGACAGCTTCAGGCTGCCCTTCTTGGCGGTGATCAGCACCAGCACGCCCTTGGCGCCCGACAGGTCGATGCCATCGAGCAGCGGGCAGGCCACTGCCTGTTCGGCGGCGATGCGCGCGCGGTCCGGGCCGGCGGCCTGGGCCGTGCCCATCATGGCCTTGCCGGGCTCGCTCATCACGGTGCGGACGTCTTCGAAGTCGACGTTGACGTGGCCGGGCACATTGATGATTTCGGCGATGCCGCCGACCGCGTTCTTCAACACGTCGTTGGCGTGCGCGAAGGCCTCGTCCTGGGTGATGTCGTCGCCCAGCACTTCCAGCAGCTTCTCGTTGAGCACCACGATCAGCGAGTCGACGTTGGCTTCGAGCTCCGACAGGCCCTGGTCCGCGTTGGTCATGCGGCGGCCGCCTTCCCAGTCGAACGGCTTGGTCACCACGCCGACGGTGAGGATGCCCATCTCCTTGGCCACCCGCGCAATCACGGGAGCAGCACCGGTGCCGGTGCCGCCGCCCATGCCGGCGGTGATGAACAGCATGTGCGCGCCGGAGATCGCCTGGCGGATGTCCTCCACCGCGAACTCGGCGCACTCACGGCCTTTTTCCGGCTTGCCGCCGGCGCCCAGGCCACTGCCACCGAGGTGGATGTGCTTGTGCGCGGAGCTGCGGGCGAGCGCCTGCGCGTCCGTGTTAGCGCAGATGAACTCCACGCCCTGCACGCTGCGCTCGATCATGTGGGCGACGGCATTGCCGCCACCGCCACCGACCCCGATCACCTTGATCTGGGTGCCCTGGTGGAACTCCTCGGCTTCGATCATTTCGATTGTCATTTGCTACTCCTGATACTTTGCAGTTGCCACTGGAATCTCGTTGCATGGATCACTAACGCGGGAACGGTGGATCGGTGCACCGACGTCGCTCCTTTCCGTGCGTTGGAGGGCTGCCTCGTGCGAGCCAGAGCCGGTAGGGAACCATCAGAAG
>JAQGMY010000392.1 GCA_028292105.1 Ramlibacter sp. | reverse complement strand
GATGGCTTCGAGGTGTTTCCGTATTGCACGGACGACCTGGTCACCTGCCGCCGGCTGCTGGACGTGGGCTGCCGCATCCTGATGCCGTGGGGCGCGCCTATCGGCTCCGGCCAGGGACTGCTGAATCCGAGCGCCTTGCGCACCTTGCGGGCGCGCTTGCCGGACGTGCCGCTGGTGGTGGACGCCGGCATCGGCTCGCCGCGCGACGCGGTGCAGGCGATGGAGCTGGGCTACGACGCGGTGCTGCTCAATTCCGCGGTGGCACAGGCGCACGACCCCGTGACGATGGCGCGCGCGTTCAAGCTGGCGGTGGAAGCCGGACGGCTGGCGTACGAAGCCGGCGTCATGGCGCGCCAGGAGATGGCGGTGCCGACGACGCCAGTGACGGGGCGGCCTTTCGTGCTTTGAGCTGATCGGCGGGCGCGTGGTGCGCGAAGCTGCGCTTCGCACACCCTACCTGGACACGGCCGCACGGTGCGCGAAGCTGCGCTTCGCACACCCTACGAGATACCGCCGCGTGGTTCGCGAAGCTGCGCTTCGCACACCCTCCGAGAGGTGCGTAGGGTGTGCAAGCTTCGCTTGCGCACCATCCCCAGCGTCCCTCCCGACGCTAAGCCAGGCGCGCCTTCACCCGCTCCGGGGTGAACGGCAGGTCGCGCAGGCGGCGGCCGGTCGCATTGGCGAACGCATTGGCGATGGCCGCGACCATCGGGCCTTGCGCGCCTTCGCCGACACCCAGAGGCCGCTCTTCCGGCCGGTTGATCAGCGCCACTTCCACCTTCGGCAGTTCGGTGAAGCGCAGGATCCGGTAGTCGGGCCAGTTGCGGCCGGTGAGCTGCGACTCGTCGTACGGGATGGACTCGTACAGCGTCCAGCTCGTCGACTGCACCATGCCGCCTTCGATCTGGTTGCGCAGCCCGTCTGGGTTGACCACCAGCCCGGCGTCGGCCGCGCTCCAGGCCTGCAGCACCCGCACCTCGCCGGTCTGCGTGTCGACCGCGACGTCGGCCACCACCGCGCAATACACCGCCAGGTTCTTGTACTTGCTGAAGGCCATGCCCCGCCCGCGCAGCGTGCCGGGACGCACGGGGGTGCGCGGATCGCGCGTATCGGCCGCCGGCGTGCTGCGCCAGTTCGCCATCTGCGCGACGCGTTCGATCACGGCCTTGCCGCGCGGGTCTTCCAGGTGCGCCAGCCGGAAGGCCACCGGGTCGGCGCCGGCGGCCCCCGCCATTTCGTCCATGAAGGACTCGGCCGCGAACACGTTGGCATAAGCACCCAGGGTGCGCAGCGCCGACGTGCGGATCGGCTGGTCGAGCAGCAGGTGGTTGATGACCTTCTGCCGCGGAAAGGCGTACAGCGGCACCGCATTGCGGTCGCTGCCGCCGGAAGGCTGCGGGATGTTGCGGGACGGCCCCGGCGGCAGCGGCTGCTGCAACTGCCAGGCCGCCAGCAGGTTGCTGCCGTCCGGGTCGTTGGGCCGCGTGCTGTGCGTGTAGCTCCACAGCTCGTGCTGCCAGTCGGCGATGCGGCCGGCGGCATCGAGCCCGCCGCGCATCTGCATCACCATCGGGGAGCCCAGCGGCTCGGACGCGAACTCGTCCTCACGCATCCACTGCAAGCGCACCGGCACGCCCGCCAGGCCCTTGGCGATGAGCGCGGCGTCCATCGCGACGTCATCGGCGCCGTTGTGGCCGTAGCAGCCCGAGCCTTCGCCGTGGCTGATGGCGATGTTCGCCACCGGCATGCGCAGCGCTTTGGCCATGTCGGCCCGCAACGGGAACACGCCTTGCGAATGGCACCACACGCGCAGCTTGTCGCCGTCCCATTGCGCCACCGCGCAGGACGGGCCGATGGAGCCGTGCGCCTGGTAAGGACGGGTGTATTCCGCAGTGAGCGTCGTGGCGGCGGCGGGTGCCGTGGCGGAAGCCTTGTCGACCACCACGGTGGGTTCGGACCGCGCCGTCTTCATGAACGGGAACAAGGCCGCACCGCGCGGCGGCAAGGCGCCGACGCCTTCCCACCGGGCCTTGGCGTGCAGCGCGCGCGCCGCCGCGATCGCCTGCTCCTCGCGCTGCGCCGCCACGCCGAGGAAGCTGCCATCGCGCACGACCGCCAGCACGCCGGGCATGGCGCGCACCGAGGCCAGGTCGACGGCGACCAGCCTGGCGTGCGGGATGGCGGAACGAACCACCCGCGCATGCACCATGCCGGGCAGGCGGATGTCCTGCACGTAGGCCGCGCCGCCGGTGACCTTGGCCGGGATGTCGCGCCGCTTGACGCTCTGCCCGATGAGGCGATGCTGTGCCGTGCGCTTGGGTGCGACCTTCGCCGTGGCTTCACGCTGCAGGCTGACCTCGCTGGTGATCTCCCAGTAGCTGACGCGGGGGCCGCCGCTGGTCTTGCCGATGCTACCGTCCACCACCGTCAGGTCGGCGGGTGCGGCGCCCAGCCGGGTCGCCCCGGCCTGCACCAGCAGGTCACGCGCTTCGGCGCAGGCCATCCGCAAGGCGGTGCCGCTGTCCTGCATGGACAGGCTGCCGGAGGTGACCCCTTCATTGGGCGTGCGGGCGGTGTCGCCCGACACCACCTCGATGCGCTCGGGAGCGACGTCGAGTTCGTCGGAGACGATCTGCGTCAAGGCCGTGAGGATGCCCTGCCCCAGTTCCACCTTGCCGGTGAACATGGTGACGGTGCCGTTCGGATGGATGCGCAGCCAGGCGTCGAGGCGGCGGTTGGTCTGCAGGCTGCCGGGCAGCGGCGCCGGCGCCTGCGCCGACAGCGGCTGCACGGCGCCCATGGAGAACAGCACGACCAGCGAGCTGCCTTGCAGGAAGGTACGGCGGGAGAGTTCGGCGGCCATCACAGGTCCTTCGCAGCGGCGGCGCGCTGGATCGCCTTGACGATGCGGGTGTGGGTCCCGCAGCGGCAGAGGTTGCCCGACATGGCGGTGCGGATCTCGTCCTCGCTCGGGTTGGGCGTGCGATCGAGCAGCGCCTTGGCCGACATGATCATGCCGGAGCTGCAGTAGCCGCACTGGGCCGCCTGTTCTTCGATGAAGGCGCGTTGCAGCACGTGCAGCTTGTTGGGGGTACCCAGGCCTTCCAGCGTGGTGATGCGCCCTTTGGCCGAGCCGGCCGGATAGACGCAGGAGCGGATCGCCTGGCCGTCGTGGATGACCGTGCAGGCGCCGCACTGGGCGGCGCCGCAACCGTACTTGGCGCTGTTGATGCCGACGTCGTTGCGCAGCACGTAGAGCAGCGGCGTTTCGGGCGTGGCCGGGCTGGTGTGCGGCGTGCCGTTGACGTTGATGGAAACAGTCATTCGAAATCTCCTCCCCTGGAAGCTGTGCAGGCTAGTGCCGGGGCCGGGAGCGGTCAATCGGCGTTGTCCCTTGCGGCGGTGGAGTTCGGGCTTGGCCGTCCTATCATCCCAGCCGTGAAGATCGCCACCTTCAACGTCAACGGTGTCAACGGCCGGCTGCCGCGCCTGCTGGAGTGGCTGCAGGAAACCGGGCCCGACGTCGCCTGCCTGCAGGAGATCAAGACCGGCGACGCCACCTTCCCGGCCAAGGCCCTCCAGGACGCGGGCTACGGCGCGATCTGGCACGGCCAGCGGTCCCATCACGGCGTGGCCATCCTCGCCCGCAACGCGGTGCCCGCGGAAGTGCGGCGCGGGCTTCCCGGCAACGCCGACGACCTGCAGGCGCGCTACCTCGAAGCGGACCTGCACGGCCTGCGCATCGCCTCGGTCTACCTGCCGAACGGCAATCCGGTGCCGAGCCCGAACTTCGACTACAAGCTGGCCTGGTTCGAGCGGCTGCTCGGGCACGCGCAGGCGCTCATCGCGTCAGGGCTGCCGGTCGTGCTGGCGGGCGACTTCAACGTGGTGCCGACCAACAACGACATCTACAACGCCGGCAGCTGGCGCTTCGATGCCGTGCTGCAACCCGAGACCCGCGCCCTCTACCAGCGCCTGCTGGCGCAGGGATGGGTCGATTCGACCCGCCAGCTGCACCCGCAACAGCGGATCTACACCTTCTGGGTTAACCAGCCGGCCTACCTGCGCAACGCCGGCTTCCGCATGGACTTCCTGCTGCTGAGCCCCGCGCTGGCGCCGCGCCTGGTGGCCAGTGAAGTCGATGCGGAACATCGCGGCCGCGACAAACCGAGCGACCACGCACCCGTCTGGATTCGCCTGGACGCCTGAACAACACGCATCTGGCCTCGTTCTTTGCACAGTCTTCGCACTGCAGGGCCTTCCCGGCGACAGCAGGGGCCCAAGATGGGAAGCATGCAAACAAGGAGCCCCGCATGAAAGCAAGAAGCATCACCTGCCTCGCCCTCGCCTCCACCCTGGCCTTCGGCTCCGTCGCCATGGCCCAGCAAGGGCGTGACTGGAACCAGCAGCAGCAGCGTGGCCAGAACGACAACCGCCGGGACAACAACGACCGGCAGGACCACGGTCGTCGCGACAACCAGAACGACCGTCGTGACAACGACCGCCGCGACAACGACCGCCGCGACAACCGCGGCTACGAACGCCAGAACGACCGCGGCGTGCAGCAATACGGCGCCCGTGGCCCGGAGTGGCGCCGTGGCGGCCACGTCCCCAACGAATACCGCAACCGGCAGTACGTGGTGAACGACTGGCGCGGGCACCACCTCAACGCGCCTCCGCGTGGCCACCAGTGGGTGCAGGTCGGCGGTGACTACGTGCTGGTGGCGATCGCCACCGGGCTGATCGCGCAGCTGTTGCTGAACAACTGAGGCCGGATCGATAGGTCAGCCACGGCTGCAACAATGCAGCCATGGCCGAAGCCCTTCCCCTGCGCATAGCCCTGCCGGACGGCGGCAGCGTGTCGGCGCTGCTGGTTGCGCCGGCGCATCCGGCTGCTTGCTACGTTTTCGCCCACGGCGCGGGCGCCGGCATGCAGCATCCCTTCATGGTCGCCGTGGCCGGGGGGCTCGCGCAGCGCGGCATCGCCACCTTGCGCTTCCAGTTCCCGTTCATGGAACAAGGCTCCAGGCGGCCGGACCGCCCCGACGTGGCGCAAGCCGCAGTGCGCGCGGCGGCCGGCGAGGCCGCGCAACGGCTCCCAGGGGTGCCGCTGTTCGCCGGCGGCAAGTCCTTCGGCGGCCGCATGAGCTCGCAAGCGCAGGCCGTCGCGCCATTGCCGCAAGTGCGGGGCCTGGTCTTCTTCGGTTTTCCCCTGCACGCCGCCGGCAAGCCGTCGCGCGAGCGTGCCACGCACCTGGCGCAGGTCGGTGTACCCATGCTGTTCCTGCAAGGCACCCGCGACGCCCTGGCCGACCTCCCGCTGGTGCACGAAGCGACGCAGGCCCTGGGGGAGCGGGCGACGCTGCACGTGGTCGACGGCGCAGACCACGCGTTCCACGTGCTGGTGCGCTCGGGCCGCACGGACCCGCAGGTGCTGGAGGAACTGGTGGAGGCGGCGGCCTCCTGGATGCAGGACGTCCGGCCTCAGCGGTAGATGCCGCAGGCGACGACCACGTCGCCGACGCGCTGCACGAAGGTCGCCTTGGTGAGCACCTGGTTCGTCACGGGATGGGCCCACTTGTATTCGACCCAGCCTTCGCCGCGGTTGCGTGCCACCCCGGTCATCTCCAGGACGAACTTCCTGCCGTCCACGTCCTTGCTCTGCGGGCCGCTGCCCAGCGTGCGCGGATTGTTGCCGTGCGCCAGGAAGACCGAGTCGTCGAGGCCGATCACCATCAGGTAGAGGTCGCGGTCGACGAAGCGGCCCTGCCCCAGCTTGTTGACCTCGGCGATCAGCGCTTCACGGCCGTTGCCCCGATGGAAATCGCTGCCGCCTCGCACCAGTGCCACCGCTTCATCCGCGTTGCCGTGCTCGCGCTCGCCCAGGTCGAACACGGCCACGCCTTTCATCAAGCCCACCGCCCGCTCCTGCAAGGCGGACGCGGTGCGGGAGGCGTCCTTCACCAGCAGCGCGTTCTGCTGCGTGGTGCGGTCGATGCGGGCGATCGCCGTGTTGATGGACTCGATGCCGTCGCTCTGCTCGCGGCTGGCCGTATCGATCTGGCTGATCAGGTCGGCCACCTGCCGGACGGCGGCGACGATCTCCGCCATGGCCTGCCCGGCATCGTCGACGTGCCGGCCGCCGGCATCGACGCGGTCGACCGAAGCGCCTATCAGTTCCTTCACCTCGCGCGCCGCTGCCGCACTGCGCTGTGCCAGTGTGCGCACTTCCGCCGCCACCACCGCGAAGCCCCGGCCCTGCTCACCCGCGCGCGCCGCTTCGACGGCAGCGTTCAGGGCCAGGATGTTGGTCTGGAAGGCGATGCCATCGATCACGCCGATGATCTCTCGGATGCTGTGCGAGCCGGCGCGGATGGCGCCCATCGTCTGCACCACGTCCTGCATCACCGCGCCGCCTTGCCCCGCCCGGTCGCTGGCGGTGCGCACCAGCAGGTTGGCCTGCTGGGCGTTGTCGGCGTTCTGCCGCACCGCGGCGGTCAGTTGTTCCATCGAAGCCGCCGTCTGCTGAAGGGACTCGACCTGGGTTTCCGTCCGCAGCGAGAGGGCTTCGTTGTCGCGCGTGATCTGCGAAGAGTTCGTCGCCATGTGGGTGGTGCCGGTGCGCACCTGGCTCACCACGCCAAAGAGCCGCTGCCGCACTTCCTCCAGGGCCTGCAGCAAGGGCTGGATCTTGCCGCCGGCCCGGGTGGCGATGGGATGGGCCAGGTCGCCGGCGCTCATCCGGCCGGCGGCGAGGGCGGCCCGCTGGGCCGGCAGCACCAGGGCGCGCAGCAACCACCAACCGGTGGCGCCGAGCGCAGCCAGCGTGGCGCCGCCGAAAAACCAGGCGAGCGCGTGGTTCTGCCCGGTGGTGTGGACCATGGCCAACACCATCAGGGCGATCACCGGCAGGCTGAGCGTGCCGAAGACCAGCAACAGGCGACGGGCCAGCGCGCCCGGGACGGGCACTGCAGGCGACCGCAGCGGCTGCGCCTCTTGCACCTCCAGGGCGGAAAGGCTGTGGGCTGTCATGTTTTTTCTCCTCAGGGCGCGCGTCGCATCGGCGCATCACCTCCCGACCGTCCCATTCTTCCCCGCCACGGCCTGGCTGAACAGTGCGGGTAAGCACGTAGATCGAAGGGCCCAGTCCCCGAGAAGCGCCGGCCGGGCCTAGGATGGATGCCATGCAAGACGAGATCGAAGCGCTGCGGCAGGAAGTGCGCCACCTGATCGCGATGAACACGGCCTCCTACGTGGCCATCACCTCGCTGGTGGCGACCCATCCGAACCCGCAGCAGTTGCACCTGCACCTGGTGATGGCGCTGGAAGGCGTGCTGGGCTCGGAGCGGCTGGCGCGCTGGACCGACGACCAGAAGGCGATCGTGCGCAAGGTGGTCGAGACCTTCCAGCACGTGCAGCCCGCCGCACCGATCGACCCCCTGGCCAGCGCGATGGGCGACCGCGACCCGCGCCAGACCGGCCGCTGACCCGGCGGGGAGCACCGCTGCTCGGAGCGGCGGGCGCGGCAACGGTTCGCCGCCCTTACGATAGGGGATGTCTTTTTCGCTGCGCGTGCACCACGGCTTGCCCTACCTGATGGTGGAGCTGGAAGGTCCTGCCACGCTGGCCGACCTGTGCGGTGCGGCGGACCTGGTGGGCACCACGGCGGCCAAGGCGGGTTACCAGCGCGCCCTGCTGGACCTGCGCGCCACCGAGTCCATGCTGGCATTCACCGATCACCTGCAGCTGGGGACCCACGTCGCAGCGGCGATGGCCGGACTGCAACGGGTGGCCTCGGTGGCATCCCTCACCAACCGCAGCGGTGCCAGCGAAAAGGCAGCGCAGAAATCCGGCTTGACGCTGCGCACCTTCATGGACATCGAAGAGGCGCGGCAGTGGCTGCAGGGGCAGTAGTCCTCCGGCGACAGGCTTCTTGCAGCTGCGGGTAGCCGGCCACGGTCGGGTGGTGTTTGCCTACTATTGGCGCCATGACCTACCAGCTCCACTACTGGCCCGGCATCCCGGGCCGCGGCGAATTCGTGCGGCTCGCGCTGGAAAGCGCGGGAGCGCCCTATGTCGACGTGGCGCGCGAGGACGCGGACGCCGGCGGCGGGGTGCCGGCGATGATGCGTTTCATGGCGGACCCGGCGCTCGCGCGGCCGCCCTTCGCCTGTCCTTTCCTGGTCGACGGCAAGACCGTGATCGGCCAGACGGCGGCGATCCTGCTGTACCTCGGCCCGCGTCTGGGCCTGGTCCCCGCGAGCGAAGCGGACCGCCTGTGGACCCACCAGGTCCAGCTGACCATCGCCGACGCCGTCGCCGAGATCCACGACCTGCACCACCCCATCGCCAGCAGCCTGTACTACGAGGACCAGCAGGCCGAAGCACTGCGCCGATCGGCCGACCTGCGCGCCCATCGGCTGCCGAAGTTCATGCAGTGGTTCGAAGCCGTCCTGGCACGCAACAAGGGCAATGCGCAGCGCGAGACGCCGCGGCTGGTCGGCGGCCGCCTGAGCTATGCCGACCTGTCGCTGTTCCAGCTGGTCGACGGCCTGCTGTATGCGCTGCCGAAAGCGAGCCGCAAGGTCCTGCAGAAGGCGCCGCTGGTGCGTGCGCTGCATGCGGGTGTGCCGAAGCAGAAACGGCTGGCGGCTTACCTGGCGAGCGAACGCCGCATCCCGTTCAACGAGGATGGCATCTTCCGCCGCTATCCGGAACTGGACGGATGAATGCCTGTAGGGTGTGCAGCTTCGCTGCGCACCTTCCGCCCCTCGTCGCACCAGGTGCGCAGCGAAGCTGCACACCCTGCGAGGCAGGGTCGCTGGCTACTTGTAGAAAGCTTCGACCCGGCCCTTGAGCTTGAGCATCAGCGGGTGCCCCTTGCGGTCCAGCGTCTTGCCGGCGGGGACCTTCACCCAGCCTTCGGTGATGCAGTACTCCTCGACGTCGGCGCGCTCCTTGCCGTTCAGGCGGATGCCGACGTCGTGCTGGAAGATCTCCTTGACGTGATGCGGGCTGCGCGGGTCGGCGGAGAGGCGGTCGGGCAAGGGCGGCAGGGGGGTGGCTTCTTCGGTCATGGCTTGCAAGGGAAGGTCGGCGGATGATGGCACAGTCAAAGGGGCTCGATGCGGGCGCCGACGAAGGAGCCGAACCAATCCTTCGCGTCCTGCTCGCTCGTGGCCGTACGGGCCGCATGCACTTCGACGCAGTGGGTGCCGCGCACGGCGGACACCAGGTGCGCCTGCAACATCACGCCGCTGGGCTGCTGCGTGCCATAGATCGCGATGAAGGTGTTCTCGTCGAGGCGGGCCTTGTAGACCTTTTCCTGCGCGGGCACCCCGGGGCGCTTGGGCAGCTCGGCAAAGATCACGTTGGCGCAGTCGGTCGGCGACATGCCGGCGGCGGACGTGGGCGTGAGGATGGAGACGGAGTACGGACCCTGGCTGCCCAGGCGTCGCAGGTGCGGGCCCTTGGCGGCATGGGGATGCAGCTCCAGGGTCATCGCCGGCAGGCTGGGCACCACCACCCGGAAAGCCGGATCGGTCATTTCGTACCGGAACTCGGCTTGCGCCAGCACCGGTGATGCAAGCAAGGCCAATGCCGCCAGCCGCAAGAGAGGGTTCATGCGGCCTAGTCTAGCGGGGGCGCCGTGGCCCGCCGCGCACCGGCCCAGCCAAATACCAGCACGACGCAAATAATGCCCACGCAGGTGCCCGCCAGCACGTCGCTGAAGTAGTGCGTGCCCAGGTACATGCGGCTGAAGCCCACCAGCGGCACCATCACGGCCCCGGCCACGATGGCCAGCGTGCGCAGGCCACGGGAGCGGGCGCGCAACACCACCAGGGCGCACACCGCCCCATAGAAGGCCGAAGCCGCCACCGCGTGCCCGCTGGGAAAGCTGTAGGTCGTGAGATGCGCCAGCGGCTCGACGTCCAGCGGCCGCACGCGCTGGAACAGCTGCTTGAGTGCGAGGTTGAGAAGTTCGGCACCCGGCACCGCGCCGAGCGCGAAGGCCGCCGGGCGGTCGCCCCGCAGCCAGCGCCAGCCGGCCAGCAGCAACGCGACCGCCAGCAGCTTGAAGGTCTCGTGGACTTCGCTCACCAGCAGCATCGCGGTGGTCCAGGCCGGCTGCCGGTGGGCGGCCAGCCAGGCTGCCAGGTGTTCATCGAGGCGCAGGACGGGGCCGCCGAGCAGCACTTGCGCCGCCAGCACCGCGAACAGGAGTCCTGCCGCGATCAGGACGAGGCGTCGTGACAGCATGGCATCGCTTCAGTGCGGTAGCGTGGGGTGTGGCCAGGCAGGCGCCTCGCGCCTTTGCGCCCGGCCGGCGGCAAGGGCCGCCTCGAAGCCCGGCAGCGTCTTGCCCGGATCCTCGCCCAGGCCCCGCACGATGCAGACGCCGTCGGCGCCGGTGCTCGCCGCTTGCCGCGCCTGCTCCGGCGACAGGATGCCGCCGATGGCGGTGACGGGCAGCTGCGCGGCGCGGCACCACCACGCCAGGTTGTCCAGGCCTTGCGGCAGCCACGGCATGTCCTTGGTGAGCGTAGCCCACACCGGGCCACAGGCGATGTACCGCGGCGAGAGCGTGCGGGCACGACCGAGCTCCCACAGGCTGTGCGAACTGACGCCCAGGTCCATGCCGGTGGCCCGCAGGGCGGCGCGCCCGCTCGCGCCCAGTGCGGCCAGGTCTTCCTGCCCCAGGTGCACCCCGCGGGCGCCGAGCTCGTGCGCCAGCTGCCAGTGATCGTTGACGAACAGTTCGGCCCCGGCGGCGGCGCTGTCGGCGATGGCCTGCCTGAGCTCGGCACGAAGCTTCGCGTGCCAGTCGGCGTCCGGCTGCGCCGGTGTCTTGATGCGCAGCTGCACGGTGCCGATGCCGGCGTCCAGCACCTGGCGCAGGCGCGCGGCGCTGTCGACGATCGCGTAGAGGTCCAGGGACCGGCGCGACTGTGCCGGGGTCGGCGGCGCCGGCGGCTCTTCGCCCCAGGACAGCAGCGGCAGCTGGTGCGGCTGCTCCATCGCCGCGATCACCGCGGCGTCGGCAGCGACGAAGCCCTGGGCGAGCGCGGCGTCCACGGCGGCGGCAAAGCTGTCGCGGGGCTTCGCCTTGCCGTGCAACCAGCCGCGCGCGTGCGGGGTGTCCAGCCAGTGCATGCCTTCGCGCGCCGCAACGATGCAGACGGCGCCGGCGCCGTCTGCGCGCAGCTGCGATGCCACCTGCGGCGCTTCGCCGGCAAGGCCGGCGCGCGCACGTGCCTCTTGCAGCGTGCAAACCAGGACTTCGCTCATCGCATCACCATTCCACCATCGACCAGCAGCACCTGCCCGGTGACGAAGCCGCTCCACGCCGAGGCCAGGAACAGCACCGGCCCGGCCACGTCCTGCGGCCGCGCCAGCCGCCGCATGGGTGTCGCGGCGATCAGCGTGTCGCGAAATTGTGCACGCGTCCCGGCGCTGCTTTCGGTCGGGTAGACCAGGCCGGGGGCGACGCAGTTCACCCGCACGCCCAGCGGCCCGAGCTCGCTGGCCAGGTTGCGGCTGAAGCCGACCAACGCCGACTTGGCCGTGCCATACGCGTGGTACGGCACCACCGGATGCTCCACCAGGTTGCTCACGATGTTGACGATGCTGCCCTCACTGCGCCGGCGAAAGTGCGGCAGCACCGCCTGGCAGGTGGCGAAAGCGGCGCCCACCGAACCCTCGAACTGCGCCTGGTACTCGGACCATGAGAGCTCTTCGAAAGCCGGCCTCTGCTCGGGATCGAAGGCCTGGGCGCGGAAGGCGTTGTTCACCAGCACGTCGATGCGGCCGGCCTCTTCGGCCACCTGGTCGACCAGGCGCTTCGCTTCGGCGGCAACCGTCACGTCCGCCTGCAGCGCGAAGGCGTCGCCGCCGGCCTGCCTGCACTGCTGCACCACGGCTTCGGCCGCTGCGGCGTTGCGCAGGTAGTTGACGGCGACCAGCGCCTGTTGCGCCGCGAAGGCGCGCGCGATCGCCGCGCCTATGCCCCGGCTGGCGCCGGTCACCAGCACCACTTTGCCGGCGAAGTTCATCCCGGCGCCCCGCGCCGGCCGGGCAACAGGTCCTGGGTCACCACCCTGGAGACGTCGATCGGCCTTTGCAGCAGGCCCAGCTTGCGATAAGTGTCCGCCGCTGCCTGCAGCGATGGGACGTCCATCGCACCCAGGCCATGGCGGCGCGTGAGGTCGGAGACGCTGGCCGCGTTGCGCAGGCGGATGATCTCGAGGTTCAGCGCGGCATCGGTGCCGTCGATGGCGTGCTTGCCGGCCAGCTGCGCCGCTTCTTCGGGTTTGGCGATCATCCAGGCGGCGGCGTCGCGGTAGCCTCGCAGGAAGCGCTGCAGCACCACCGGCCGGGTCCGCAAGGTCTCCTCGCGCACCACGAACAGGTCGCTGGACACCGGCAGGTACTTGCCGACCTCGATCACGTTCACCTCGGGCAGGCCGCGCCTGCGGCCTATCATGAGGCCGGTGTCGGTGGCTGCGGTGGCGTCGACCTGGCCCTGCATCAGGGGAGCGAAGTTCAACACGCCGGTGACCACCACGGTGACGTCCTTCTCGTCCAGCCCGGCCTGGTGCAGCAGGACCTGCAGCGCCTGCCGCGTGCCGCTGGCCAGGCTGTAGACCCCTATCTTCCTGCCCTTCAGGTCCGCCGGCTTGCTGATGCCGCTGCTCTTGAGCGCCACCACGTTGAAGACGTTCTGCGGATAGATGTCGTAGATCGCCCGCAGCTGCTCGCCCTTGTCGATGGCCGAGAAGAAGGAACCGGGGTCGCTGAAGGCGACGTCCGCCTGGCCGGCCAGGATGTTGCGGATGGCATCCGAGCTGCCGGCGCCGGGCACCACCGACAGCGCGATGCCGTGCGCCTTGTAGAAGCCCTTGTCCTCCTCCACCAGCAGCGGCGTGATCTCCGTGATCGGCTTGCTCCAGAGCGCGACGGTGACGGGATCCAGGCGCCGGGTCTGCGCCCGGGCCAGGAGCGGCGCGGCGAGCAGGGAAGCCAGCAAGGTGCGGCGCGGAATGGGGTTCATCGCGAAGTTCCTCAGGAGGTGCGGGTGAAAGGCAGCAGCAGCCAGCGCTCGAGCATCAGCGTGGCCTGGTAAGTGAGGAGGCCCAGCGCGGCGATCAGCACGAGCACGGCGAACATCAGGGCGGTGTCCATCGTGCCTTGGGCGGCGATCACGAGCGCGCCGAGGCCGCGGCTCGCGCCTATGAACTCGCCGACCACCGCCCCCACCAGCGCCAGCACCACGGCAACCCGCAGTCCGGCGAGGATCGCGGGCAGCCCGGTCGGCAGCTTGAGCCGCCACAGGGTTTGCCTGCGCGTGGCGCCGAGCATGCGAAACAGCTCCAGCCGCTCGGCAGGCACCTGCGCCAGGCCGGTGAGCGTGTTCTCCATCAGCGGGAAGAAACAGATCAGCGCGGTGATGACCACCGTGGGTGCCATGCCGAAGCCGAACCACAGGACGAACAAGGGTGCCAGCGCCAGCTTCGGGATCACCTGGCTGGCCACCACGTAAGGCATCAGCACGCGGCGCAGCAGCGCGTGCTCGCTCAAGGCCACACCGGTACCGAAACCGAGCACGCAGCCAGCGGCCAGCCCCGCCAGCATCTCCAGCGTGGTCGCCCACAGGTGCGGCCAGAAGTAGCCGGAGGACAAGCCCTTCCAGAGCGCGGCGGCGACGGCCGGCGGCGGCGGCAGCACCAGTGCGCCGTGCGGCAGCAGCGAAGCGGTGACCTGCCACGCCAGCAGCACGCCGGCCAGCAGCAGCAAGGAGCCAGCCCGCACGGCGAAGGCGGTGCGCGTCATGCGGGCAGCGCCTCGAGGTGCAACGCCGCACGAACCTCGGCGCAATAGCGGCCGAAGGCGGCGCTGTAGCGGCCCGCCGGCGAGCGCCCGCCGAGGTTGACGGCAATCTCCTGCACGACACGGCCGGACTCCACCACGTGGATGCGGTCGGCGAGGTAGACCGCTTCGTGGATGTCATGGGTGACGAACAGCACGCTCGTGCGCAGCCGCGCGCACAGGGCCAGCAGTGCCTGCTGCAGTTCCTCGCGCGTGATCGCGTCGAGCGCGGCAAAGGGTTCGTCCAGCAGGAGCAAGGACGGCTGCAGGACCAGGGCTCGGGCCAGGGCGACGCGACTCTGCTGGCCGCCCGAGAGCTGGCGCGGGTACTTGCGCGCGTGCTCGGCCAGGCCCAGCTGCTCCAGCAGGCCGCGCGCACGATCGCGCTCCTGCGGCGTCGGCGGCCGGTGCAGCGAGATGGGCAGCAGCACGTTGTCGACCACCCGATGCCATTCGAGCAGGTTGGGCGACTGGAAGACGAAACCCATGTCGCCGCCCGGCGCGCCCGGGGAGCGCGGGTGAAAGACGACTTCACCGGCGTCCGGCGTGAGCAGGCCAGCGGCCAGTTTGAGCAGGGTGGTCTTGCCGCAGCCACTGCGGCCCACCAGGCAATGGAAGGCGCCCTCTGCCACCGCGAGTTCCGCGCCTTCCACGGTAGCCGGCCAGCCGGGGAAGGCGAAGCGGACTTGCCGCAAGGCGAGGATGCTCACGGCCGCAGTTCCTGCGCGTAGGGCGCGAGGGCATCGGCGGCGCGTTCGGCGCCTTGCTCGATCTCCACCATGCGCACCAGGTCCAGCAGGTTGAAGCGGCCGTCGTGGTGCCAGCCGGCCTCCGGTGCGGTCATCGCGCCGATGGCGGCGATGCGGGTGACGCCGGCGCGGCCCAGCAGCTCGCCCAGGCGCAACAACTGGCGCGGCTCGGTGGCGATGCCGGCGGTCTGCAGGAAGGCCGCATGCGGCGCGACCAGCGGCACCACGTCTTCCAGTGCGTCGACGGCGCAGACCTGGATGCTGCGGCCGCCACCGGTGGGCGCCAGCGCTTGCGCCGTGTCGCTGCAAGCCACGCTCCACGCCGCGTCGGCGTCGCCGAACAGCTCGGCGTCGCCACCGGCCATCGCACGCAGTTCGCCAGCCTGGCGCCAGCGGGCCAGCTCCGCGGCTTCTTCCAGCGCCAGCGCGCGGCGCGGAAAGCGTTGCTGCAGGTTGGCGAGCTCGGCGGCCAGGTACTGCGCAAACCGGCGCGGGGTGACCTGCCCGCCGCGTTCGACGTAGAACTGGTGGGGCGAATAGCAGCCCTGCTGCTCGTAGCGGACGATGTCGTGCGCTGCGAGCCGCGCCGTTGCCGGCCCGCGCAGGCTGTCCAGCGCCGGCCGGCCGACCAGGCCGAAGCCCACCTTGTGCCCGTAGCCGAGGAAACGCGCCGTCACCGGCACCATGCTGCGCACCTGCGCGATCGCCTGGTTGCCACCGTAGGCGAGCACCGTGTCCGCCTCGTTGAACAGCGCCGCGGCGCTGTCCTGGTCGCCGCCCTTCCACCAGACGACCGCCAGGCAGTCGGCGAAAGGCGGATGCACTTGCACCAGCAGGCGCGCGAAGAGCGTGGCGAACACCGGTTCGGCGCTGGGCAGCTTGCCGATGTTGCCGGCCTTGACCAGCAAGCCGCACGCGAGGCTCCACAGCGGCAGCGCCGGCACGTTGCCGGCCCAGCTATGCACCAGCAGGTCCGGCCCGAACGCACGCACGGCGCCGCCCTTCATCGCCGGCTGGAATTCGTCGAGCACCTTGGGATTGGCGAAGTCCTCGGCCACGAAGCGGTGCAACTGCGGCGCGCGAAAGGTCTGCAGGAAGGCCGAGAGCCCCAGGCGAACCATCTCAGGGTCGTAGCCGGTGATCGCCGGCAGCAGGCTTTCGGCTTCCTGGCGACAAGGGTCGAGCGGGTCGAGCAGGCGCGCCACGGCGGCGTCGACGATCTCGATGACGCGGGAGACGGGCAAGCACTTCAGGTGTTCGGCCGCGGCCCGGCGCACCCGCAGCGCCAGCGCGCGCAACTGGGCGGGCTGCAGCATCGGCACCCGCACCTGCAAGGCCTCGGTGCCGCTGCCGAATGCCAGCGTGTGCCAGCGCACCTCCTCGTCGGCCACGCCCGGCAGGTAGCCCGCAGTCCAGGGCTGCGTCATGCGTGCGCCGCCCGCAGGAACTCCTGCACGGCCATGGAACAGCCCTTGGCCTCCGACCCTTCGGCGCGTCCGAGCAGCAGGAAGCCGCCGTCGGCGGCCACTCCCACGTCTTCGGTGAGGATGCTGGTGACCGAATTGAAGTTGGCCAGGTCGCAGTGCACCAGGATGCCGCGCTCGCCGGGCGCCACATCACGCCCGGTCAGCGGGTCCACCATCCGCGACCGGATCCAGTGCGGGCCCGACTTGACCGAAGGGACGCGCGCGTTGCCGCTGTCGTACAGCTGCGTCGACAGCTCGGTCATGCCGTACATGTTGATGCACAGCCCGCGCGGCACGCCGAACGCCTGCTGCAGCCCGGCGTAGAACTCTTCCAGCGGCAATTCGCGCGAGTGCCCCTTGTAGCCGCCGGTGTCGAGGAGGCGGCTGCCGACAGGGAGGCGAAACCGTTCGCCCGCTTCGCGCATCGCATCCATCAGGTGCACGAAGCTGTAGCTGGCGCCCAGCAAAGCGCAGGGCACGCCGCTGCGTTCGGCCTGCCGGAGCATCGCGCGTACGCCGGTGAGGTCCATGCCGTTCGCGCCCACGTACCAGCCGCTGTCCTCGGTACCGAAGTGCTGCACCGCGAGTGCGAGATAGTGGGCGAGCGAGGAGTTCGGCATCTCGCGCTCGTGCGGAAACAGGATGCCCATGCGCAGCGGCGCACTGCCTTGCGTGAAACGTTGCCCGAAGTTGCGCGTCATCGACCCGTCGTACACCGCCAGCGTCGGGTGGAAGTGGCGGCCCTTGATCTCGCCGCGGGTGGTGCCGCTGGTCATGAACACGCGCTCGGCGCGGTCGGCCGGCGCACAACTGAGCGTCACTTCCTTGAAGGCGCTGATCGGCACCGCCGGAATGTCGCGCCAGCCCTTGACGCTGCGCGGCGTGGCGCCTCGCAGCTGGCAAAAGCGCCGGTAGGCGGCATTATCGGCGTGCTGCCTGGCGAACAGGCGCAGCGCCAGCGTGTCGAACTCGGCATCGCTGCAACCCTCCTGCGCAAGGAAGGCCAGCAGCGCATCGACCAGCGGGTCGTTCATGCCAGCGGCCGCAACTGCATGGCTTGCGGGGCGAAGCCGTGGTTGAGCGGGCCGCTGCCGGCCCCTGTGCGCACGGGCGCGCCGGCCGCCAGCGCGCCGCGCACGAACTCGCGCGCCCGCTGCACGGCCTGCGGCAGGTCGGCGCCCAGCGCCAGGTGGCTGGCGATGGCGCTCGACAAGGTGCAACCGGTGCCGTGCGTGTTGCCGCTGGGGATGCGCGGGGCGTGCATCCAGAGCGGCTCTGCTCCGCGCGCCA